>WOYT01000045.1 GCA_011620695.1 Proteiniphilum sp. | reverse complement strand
ATTATGATGGAAACTTTTCTTTGTCAGCTCCTACCAATGGAACACTGGTTATTTCTTATGTGGGATTTCAAACACAGGAAGTGCCGGTTAGTGCAAATGTAAGGGTAGTTTTGAGAGAAGATTCCGAAGTCCTGGAAGAGCTTGTTGTGACTGCTCTGGGTATAACCCGTGAGAAAAAAGCGTTGGGTTATGCAGTGCAGGAACTACGGGCTGATGAATTGGTTCAGGCTGCTAACAATAATTTGACAACGGCTTTGCAGGGAAAAGTTTCTGGTATAGAAGTTACACCCTCTTCTGGTATGCCTGGGGCTTCAGCAAAGTTAACTATACGTGGATCACGTTCTTTTACCGGTGATAATACACCATTATATGTTGTTGATGGAATGCCTGTTGCTTCAACCTCAGATATGAGTACAGGAAATTCTGTAACCGGTTCAGACTTTGCAACTCGGTCTATTGATATTGATCCGAATGATATTGAGAGTGTAAATATTCTTAAGGGTCAGGCTGCTTCTGCACTCTACGGTATGAGGGCATCAAATGGTGTTGTAGTAATAACAACAAAGAGTGGTAAAGGCGCCAGAAAAGGTAAGCCTGAAGTTACATATAATACCAGCTTTTCTTTTGATGTGCTGTCTGCAACGCCTGATCTTCAAACTGAATATGCTCAAGGTACAGGTGGTAGGTATGGATGGAATTCTTCGATGTCGTGGGGGCCAAAAATTTCAGAACTACCTAATGACCCTACTTATGGTGGAAATACCGACAATGCAAATACGGAAAGAGATGGTAAAAAAGAAGGGATGTATTACGTTAGACAACGTGCTATTGCAGGTCTCGACCCTTGGGTTAAACCTCAGGTTTACGACAATGTCGGAGAATTTTTTCAAACTGGCTATGTGTGGAATAACTCATTAAATATTGCTCAGGGTTTTGAAAATGGGAATTATTCATTTTCATTTGGTAACTCAACAGCTGAAGGTATTGTACCGTCGACAGGGATGGACAGATATAACGCTAAGTTTTCTGCAGAAGCAAAATTACATGAAAATTGGAAGACAGGCTTTAGTGGGAATTACATAGCCTCAGAATTGTCCAAACAAACAGGTGCGAATAATGGCATAGTTGCTACGGTTTTTCCTGCTCCCCCAAGTTACGATTTGGCCGGAATTCCAAATCATTATGAAGGTGATCCATACAGACAAAATACTTACAGAGGTACTGGGGGGTTTGATGGTGCATATTGGGCTGTGGAACATAATAAATTTACCGAAGCTACGCATCGCTTTTTCGGGAATACATATGTTCAGTACAGTACAAAACTGAATAGTTCCAACAAAACACTTGATTTAAAATATCAGTTTGGCGATGATTCATATACTACAAATTATGATGATGTCTGGGGATATGGACATTCAAATGGGAGAGGAGAGGCTGATCATTATGCGGTTACAGTTAATCAATTCAACTCGCTTTTCACTGCTAATTTCAGATGGGACATAAATGAAGATTTGATTTTTGATGCTCTGGCTGGCAATGAAGCGATTCACACCACAAGAAAATTTACTGAAGCTTATGGTTTGAATTTTAATTTTCCCGGATGGAATCATATTGATAACGCTTCTGTTTATCAGGCAACAGATACATATAGGAGAACAAGGACGGTGGGTACATTTGCTAATGTTGGATTTTCGTACAGAAACTACCTATTCTTAAACGGTACAGGTCGTTATGATGTTGTCTCAACTATGCCACGGGGAAATAGGTCTTTCTTCTACCCATCGGTTTCTTTGGGATTCATCTTCACTGAACTTGAGAGTTTAAAAAACGAGGTTCTTACTTTTGGTAAAATCCGTGCATCATATGCTGAGGTTGGACAGGCAGGTACTTATTATGATTCATATTATTTGACTCCTGTTTACGGAGGAGGTTTTTCTAGCGGCACCCCAATATCTTATCCAGTTGGTTCTGTGGTTGCCTATACACTAAATTCAACTGTATATGATCCTAATTTAAAACCACAAAATACGAAATCGTATGAAATTGGTTCTGACTTGACATTTTTGAATGGATTATTGTCATTGAATTACACGTTCTCTAGGCAGAATGTAAAAGATCAGATATTCGAAGTTCCTTTGGCAGGATCCACCGGATCTGGATCATTAGTGACAAATGGTGGTTCAATACATACGAATGTTCATGAATTTACATTAGGAATGAATCCTGTAAAACAAACGAATTTCAATTGGGACTTTGCTTTTAACTTTTCTAAAATTGATAACTATGTAGATGAATTGGCACCCGGTGTAAATAATATTTTCTTGGGTGGTTTTGTTGAACCCCAGGTAAGAGCTGGCATCGGATACAAATTTCCTGTAATCTATGGAGTTAGTTATTTAAGAAATGAAGAAGGTCAAATTGTGGTAGATGAGAATGGATTTCCTCAAGCAGGTCCACTGGATGTGATTGGAACTGTATCTCCTGATTTCCAACTTGGGTTCAATACAACTTTTGATTTATATAAATTCCGGTTATCTGCTGTTTTGGATTGGAGGCATGGCGGTAAAATGTATGCAGGTACAGCAACCATGCTTGATTATTATGGAGTGAGTCAGTATTCTGCAGATCTGAGAAATTCCGATACGTTTATGTTTATTGAAGATGCTGTTAAGGTTACAGGCACAGATTCAGAAGGCAATCTTACGTACGCACCAAATGATATCGAAATAGAATCTACGAATGCATTTGCATATTTAAATGCAATGAATAATATTTCAGAATCTTTTGTTATTGATAATTCTTATGTTAAATTACGCGAAATTGCTTTAAGTTATCCTATCTTAGATAAAGAGAAAGTTAGACTATCTGCGAACGTATTTGCAAGAAATCTAATTTTATGGTCTGCAATAAAAGGATTTGATCCCGAAGCATCACAAGGTAATAACAATATGTCTGGTGCATTTGAAAGATTCTCGCTTCCGAGTACTTCTAGCTATGGGATTGGTTTAAATGTGAAATTTTAATTAAGAAATAAAATATGAAAAAGATATTTAATTTATATAAAGTATTATTTGGTGTTTTCATCATATCTTTTGCCCTTTATGGATGTTCAGAAGATATTATGGATGATATCAACGAGGATATCAATCACACGAAGGACGTTCCTGCAAAATTTATTTTAGCAGATGTGATTACATCTACAGCTTTTTATAACGTAGGAGGTGATTTAAGTACATACACTTCAGCCTATATTGAACATGAAGTTGGTACACACAATCAGTTATTTAGAGCTGAGCATAGAGAAGGCGAGCCTTCGGTATCATCTACTTTTAATAATGTTTGGTTCAATCTTTATAATTCTTTGAAGAATGCCAGAATGGTTGTTGATAAAACTTCAGCTGGTGGACCTCAGGAAGGTAACAATGTGACTAAAGGTATGGGTGAAGTAATGGTTGCACTGAATTCTGCGATTTTAACTGATATGTATGGTGACGTTCCATGGTCTGAAGCAGCAGCTCCTACCAAAATTCCTGAAAATTTGAATCCAAAGATAGATAAACAGGAAGATATATATAGTAGCATTATTTCAACTCTTGATCAGGCTATTACAGATCTTCAGGGAACAGATGCTCATGCTTCTGGCTCTGTAGGCGATTATGACTTGCTATTTGGCGGGAATAAGTCCAAATGGATTAAATTAGCTTATGGTTTAAAAGCGCGTTACACAATGAGATTGTTAAATCGCTCCTCCAACGTAACAGGTGATTTACAGAAAGTAATTGAATATGTAGATCAGTCTTTTACATCAGCTGATGAAGAAGCGGCGTTCAACATCTATGATGCCTCAAATTACAATCCTCTCTTTGATTTTCAATGGAGTAGGGATGGGTTAGCAGCAAGTAAAAGCCTGTCTGAGAAATTAATTGCACGGAATGATCCGCGATTACGAAGAGTATTTGTTGGAGCTGATTGGATGCAGGTTACAGGTGTAGATGATGAAAATTTCTTTATGGCTCCTAACGGAGAGAATATTGAAAGGCAATATTATTATAATACATCTATTTTTGTGTATTCACAAATAGCTTCTACTCAATTATTAAGTTATCATGAAATTTTATTTTTAAAGGCTGAGGCTTTAGTTCGCTTGAATAGAGTTCCGGAAGCTATACCGGTATTAAAGAGTGCTATCATCGCTGCTATAGCTAATACTGAAAAAAGTGTGTCAGCTGCAATGAACGCACCTACTGTTAACGGATATGGCGGGCTTGGTGAAACTACAGATGCAATTACTTCCGAAGAAGCAGATTCATATTTCGTTTCAGAGGTTTTGCCGTTATTTACGTTAAATCCACTAAAGGAAACTATGATCCAAAAATATCTTGCATTTTTTGGTGCATCCGGTGAATCTCAGGAAGCCTACAATGATTTCAGAAGAATGAAAGCTTTAGGTGAGGACTTTATTGAGTTAAAGAATCCGAAGAATGCGCAAAATTTGTTCCCGCTGCGTACGCCCTACGGTGCAGATGACGTAACAACAAATCCGTTTGTTGAAGAAGCATATGGTGATGGGCAATATGTCTATTCCGAAAATGTTTGGTGGGCAGGAGGTACAAGATAGTTAATTAAGAGAACAACCTTTTGATTCGAAACAGAAAAGACCGGCTACAATTTTTTAGTCGGTCTCTTTCATAGTGTACCGTGCATGTTTTACAATTAGGGTCAAAACGTCCATAGGATACATATTTATTCGTGTACCCTTCACATAGATAGAGACCAATGCAGTTCCCACCTATTTCGTTGTCAAAAATTGTTTGATGATAGTGAGAATCACGAGTGATAATAATGGGATAAGTGTGAAACAATGTGACATTTTATTTAAATAAATACGCGAAAAATTATCCGATTAAAATAATTGTAATATATTTGTAAATTAGTCGGTACGCTATAAGTATGTTAATATTGGAACAAAGCTATTAAAAGAAACTGCCCACAAAACCTTAACGGCATTTTTTTCTATTGATTTAAACCATCAGTTCCTTAATCATACTATAGATTTTATAGTGTAGATGAGAAAATTGAATTGTGAATAATTTAAAAGTAGAGTTTATGAAAAGAAAACTAATGATGTTTTTATCCCTTTTCTTTTTTGGAATAGGGATTATATCTGCTCAGACACAGGTACGCGGTACCGTGGTGGATGAAGCAGGTGAACCAGTAATTGGTGCAACCATTCAAATTAAAGGAACCTCACAAGGTACGGTTACCGATATTGATGGTAATTTTACACTCTCTGCTCCTGCAGGAGGTACGCTCATTATTTCATATGTTGGATATGAAACACAGGAAGTGCCTGTGAGAGCAAATGTAAGGGTCATTCTTCAGAATGATTCAAGATTACTGGAAGAAGTTGTTGTTGTTGCATATGGTACCGTGACACGTGAAGCCAAGACAGGATCAGTAAGTACGGTAAGCGGTGCCGATATATCCGATGCCCCTGTTGTTTCTATGGATAAAGCACTGGGTGGTAAAATTGCTGGTGTGTCTATTACCTCCTCTTCCGGACAACCGGGATCCGGATCATCGATTCGTATTCGCGGTACCTCATCAATCAACGCCGGCAATAATCCGTTATGGGTTGTAGATGGCATTCCTGTCTTGTCCGGAAACACCAATGACTTCCTCAATACGGGAAATACACTCGCTTCAATCAGTCCCAATGATATTGAAAGCATCACCGTTCTGAAAGATGCTGCTGCAGCATCTATCTATGGTAGCAGGGCTGCAAATGGAGTGATCCTGGTTACTACCAAGAGCGGCAAAGATGGCAGAACCAGTTTTTCAGCACGAGCTAAATATGGTGCTTCATGGCTGGCAAACGATAATGATTTCGGGATCATGAGCGCTGAACAGCTTTTGACTTATCAACGGGATGCTGCTGTGAACGCTGGATTCAATCCTGATGATCCCACTGATCCTTATTATCGTCCGAAAGAGCTTTTGAGTCGTCCGCTTACCAACTGGATGGATCATCTAAGCCGAATGGGAAATATTCAGGAATATGAGATCAACGCAACCGGAAGCAATGCGAAAGCAAAATATTACAGTTCGCTTTCATACAACAAGACTGAGGGTGTTTTTTACGGAGTTGATTTGAACAAGATTACTGGACGCCTCAATGCTGACTACAAGCTAACCAATAAGCTTGAAACGGGAGGACGTGTCAATCTCTCATATTCTGAAGGAAATGATGTTCCCATGCAGTCTCTCTACTATTCAAACCCGGTGTTTGCCGGTATGATGATTTTACCCTGGACACCGGCATATGACGAAGAGGGTAAGCATAATGTGAAAATCATTGAAAACAGTAATACAAACCCTCGTGCTACTGCTGAATATGATGATCAGTTCGGGAAGTCCTATCAGTTGCTGGGGAATATTTATCTGCAATATAAGCCAATTCGTCAGATAACGCTGAAAACGACGAACGCTATTGAAACTGTTCATGGGGACGGTCGCAGGTACTGGGCTCCGGAAACAAACGAAGGTTCTGCCACTTTACAGACAACTATGAACAAATATGTGCAGCTCACCACTTCCAATACTGCAACATACAACGATTTACTTTTTGAGGATCACAGTGTGCGCGTTCTCCTTGGACAGGAAGCAATGAAATATAGCAGCTCCTACCAATTCATTTACGCTCCTGATGTGAACCCTGACATACCATACGTCCAGACTGCACCTCAAACGGGTGTTGAAGGAGAGCAGGGATTCAGCAATGAGACGCTGTTGTCGTTTTTCGGAATGCTTGATTACAATTTTGCCGAAAAGTACTATTTGCAGGCGTCGCTTCGTTTTGACGGCAGTTCATTGTTCGGTAATGAGAACAGGTGGGGTACCTTCTACTCGGTGGGTGCATCCTGGAACATTCACAAAGAAGATTTCATGAACGATCTCTCTTTCGTGAATCTCTTAAAATTTCGCGCGAGTTACGGTTTGAACGGTAACAATAACATTGAACCCTACCGTGCCTATGGTGTGTATGCATCGACCCAGTACAACGGTATTACAGGAATGCGTCCCTCACGTCCGTCAAATCCCTATCTCTCTTGGGAAAAGAATGGAACATGGAACCTCGGACTTGACTTCACACTGTTCAACAGACTGGATGGTATCATTGATGTTTACAACCGAAAGACTACTGATATGTTGCTGGACAAGAATGTTCCCCAGACAACCGGGTTTTCATCAAACTTCCTGAATATTGGTTCACTTCAAAATCGTGGTGTAGAGTTTCAGCTGAATTACGACATCATCAACAACAATGAATTTCGCTGGGATATGGGTGCCAATATAGCTTTCAACCGAACCAAGATTCTTGAACTGGGAGATAATGAGGAAATTGCATATTCCGAAGATGGCAGATTGAGGCACACTGTCGGTAAATCTCTTTACTCATTCAGATTGCTCGATTATTACGGTGTGGATCCCACTAACGGGGATGCCCTGTTCCGTGATGAAGCCGGTAATTTGACCAATGATTATACCCAGGCAAGATATATCTATCCCGGTTCTCCTGAACCGAAATTTATCGGTGGATTCAATACCAGCCTGGCGTGGAAGAATTTCCAACTGGGTGCTTTCTTTGAATTCAAAGGGGGAAACAAGGTGTTGCTGATCGAACGTCGTTATTTGGAATCGGATGGTAACCAGATGAGCAACAACCAGATTAAGACTGCACTGAACTACTGGAAGCAACCCGGGGATACCGGTGTAAATCCCAAGCCATTGGCTGGAAACTCAACAAACAGTTATAGTTTCAGCACTTCCAGATTCTTGCAGAAAGGTGATTATCTTCGCGTGAAGGATGTGACACTTTCTTATACACTCCCAACGGAGTTATTGAGTAAAGTAAGTATCGCTGGGTTGAAACTCTACCTCAGCGCACAGAATATTTACACTTTCCACGATGTAGATTGGTGGGATCCTGAAAGAGGAGTAGATGGCATCGGTTATGGTATTTACCCGATGACCAAATCTCTGATTGGTGGCATAGAACTTTCATTCTAAATGACATAGGAAGTATTGAAAAGATTATATATAATTTTTCAGTATTTAATCACTCAACAAAAAAGATAAAGATGAAAAAAATATATTTATTAGTTCTTGTAGCAGCTCTCATATTTGTCTCCTGCGAGGAGTTCCTTACCGAGGAGCCGATACTGCAGCAGAGTACAGAGCTTACTCTAGCTACTTTTGATGGATTGGACAATGCCATGTTTGGTGCATATGCCCCCTTAGTTTCCACAAACTGGTACGGAGCATCATTCGTTCTTGATGCTGAAATGCGCAGTGGGAATGGTTACCGTGATGTGAATAAGAATTCAGGTCGCTATACTGTTCCCTATGATTTCAGCTATACCTCCACTGCAACGCCTGCATTATGGGGTACGGCCTATTATGTGATCTCTGCTGTAAACAACGTGATTGCCAATTTGGATGGCAAGGCAGGAGTGGAGGGAGTTACACAGCAGGATGTGGATAACCTGCATGCTGAGGCACTTTTCTTGAGAGCTCTTTCCCATTTTGACCTGGTACGTACTTATGCCAAGCAGTATACTGTCGATAAAACGGCTCCTGGTGTTCCTTATGTGAAGATTACCGACCCTGCTGGCAAACCAGCTAGAGATGCAGTTGATACAGTTTATACAAATATCTTGGCTGATCTTACAACGGCAGAACAACTAATTGACGATTCTTACTCACGCGAAGGTGTTGCAAGTGCCACCTCTGTGGCCAGCAAGCTGGCTATACAGGCGCTGCTTTCCAGAGTTTACCTATATATGGGAGAATGGCAGAAATCGGCTGATTATGCTACTACAGTCATCAATAGTGGGAAGTACTCATTATGGGGTGCCGATGAATATGCTGATGCATTCAAAGCTGACGTACAAACCGGAGGTGAAGTAATTTTTGATGTTTATGGCTTAAAGTCTAATTCCTATGATGGCTATTGGGATGCCATTACCTGGCTCACCAATCCTGATGGCTATTCAGACTGTGCTTCCAGCAACGATCTCATTTCTCTTTATGAGGAAGGTGATGTCAGAGGGGATATGTTTATTGGTAACCCTGAGAAAGCTCCCGGTACATTTTGGACAACCAAGTATGCCGGTAAAGATAAAGGCACTCCTGATGTAAGCAATACCATCGTTTTGCGACTGAGTGAGATGTATCTCAACAGAGCTGAAGCCATTACACGCGGTGCTACTGTTGCGGGAACTACCGCCGTATCTGATATCAATGCAATCCGCACAAATCGGGGTGCATCTGAAATCACCAGCGCCGGTGTAAACGATGTGCTTAACGAACGCAGGCTGGAACTTGCATGGGAGGGCCATTTCTGGTATGATCTCGCCCGCACGAAAGGCAGCGTTACCCGCACCCACTACAGTGGAGCAGAGGTTAACCGTAACATTCCTGCTGACAGTAAGTTTTGGGCTTTGCCTATAAACAAAAGAGAACTGGATGTGAACGAGAATCTGGTTCAAAATCCCGGTTATGGTAGTTAAATTGAAAAAAGGTTCAATTTGAAATTTAATTGACATAGCATTTTTCCAATTTCTAATAAAGAAGAATATGAATAAAATAATATTATATCTTACAATTCTGGGAAGCGTTGCATTGTTCGCTGCTTGTAACCTCAACGAATCTCCAGAATTCAATGATGATGATGCGTTTGTAGCTTTTGGCGAAAACCGCTTTTCGGCAGAAGAGACCTCCGGCGTTTTGAAGGTGCCTGTTAGACTAACATCCCTTGGTTCTCTCACAACAACTGTTACCTTTGAGGTAATTGACAGCACTGCTGTTGCCGGAAGGGATTTTGAACTGAGTGGAGGGGCTTCTGTGTTGAATTTTGATGGCAATGATCCTGTACAATACATTGAATTTAACATCCTCCCCCACGAAGGTGAGTTTACCGGTGACCGTGTGTTTGGGATTGCATTGAAAAATGCCGGGGATGTCAACTTAGGGAGCAATGATACTACTTACGTGACAATTCTCGACCTTGACCACCCGTTGTCGGCCATACTTGGTACCTATACTGCGGTTGGGACAAGTTATTTCAACGGAACGGAGTCATGGACAGTTACTATTGCAAAAGATCCGGAAGGAGATGTAACCAAGGTATGGATTACCAATCTTGTTCCTGGAGGATCCAGTGCCTCGACCCCGCTCTATGGTGTCGTGAATGAAGAGAAGACTGAGCTGAAGATTCCTGTTAAGCAGACAATTGCTGTGTCGTCAAGCTATCCGTCAATCTTATTTGAAGGGTTTTACGGACCTGACGGGGCAACTGAAATCCCGGATGGTGGTAGCGTTACCGGCTTAATACAAGATGGCAAGATCGTTATTCTGGATGAAATCGGCAGCCATGTGTATAATGCTTCCAACGCTTCTGCTGGTTGGTACAATATTTTCCAGGCTGATGTAGTTTTAACCAAAAATTAGTTTGAAAACTTAAACCAGATGAAATTATGAAAAGATTTTTATTATATTTATCAATCGTTGCGATTATTTTTGTCGCAGGTTGTACCGATTTCGGGGAAGAGAATCAGCTCACGCTCCCACCTGCACCAACAGCGGAAATTACGGCCGTTACGCCGGCCAGCGATGCTGTGACTTTCAATCTGGCGCCCTCCGGGGCTGCCGGATATTACGCATGGTTACTTGTTGAATCTGCGTCAGCTGATTCCACACTTCAGGCTATCAATATCCTTAAACAGACTGCCACCGGTGTGGCCAAGGGGATCATTGAGTACGCGGAAACTCCTCAGACCACAGTTGAGGTGTCCGGTTTGACTCCTTTTACCGTATATCAGATCTATGCCGTTGCATCCAGCAGTGATGGCGTGGTAAGTGAGGTTACGAATACCAGCTTCCGCACACTTGATGATGGGGGAACACCTTCTCCGATGAATGTTGCTTTGTCTGAGGAAACCGTTACCATCACATTTCACGAACCACTGCAAAAGGGTACGGGTAAAGTGTACGTCTCCTATTTCGCCAAGAATACCCTGTCGGGGGACAAGCCCTTGATTGTAGCTCCCGGTTATGAGAGCTATAACCCGCAGGATATCGAGGTAGATGCGAATGATGTATCTGTAAGCGGAATGGAGCTGATAGTGAAGCTTCCCAATGCTCCTGCAGGTGCCTATGCCAGCGTGACCTACGATGCAGGTGCGGTGCTAGACCTGGAGGGTAATCCGGCAAATGCATATACCCAAAAAGCCGACACGCTGATCAATGGTGCTCCAAGCCGCGGAATCACTGTTCACCTTGCGAATCAAATCTGGAAGCTGCATGGCGAATTCGATGCACTGAATCCTGACACGTTGGTTTCTTTTTCCGTATGGGATGAATTTGTGATTTCCGCACTTCCCGATGAAGGAACGAAAGTTGCCAAAAAGGTTTCATCCAAAGTCCCAACGGTTATCTATAAACAACCGGGTAAAACCTCCACATTGGATGTGACAACTTGGGGGCTGATGGATGGTACTCCCGCTTTTCTCCTTCCCGAGGAACCGGCTTTCGGTGCTACAGTTGATTTGAACGTCCCTGCCGGTGCTTTTGAAGATGTTTATGGCAACACGAATGATGCGTTGACGGTTCAGAACAATTATATCTACAGCTATGGATATTCATTGAATGATTTATTGGGTACCTGGCAGATCAATGGAATCAGTGCTTCTACTGGTGCAGCGATAACTCCTGAAATCGTTGTGATTGCTGATGATCCTGATTCAGATGATGAAAATGATGTGATCATAATTGGATTGGCTGCGAATATAGTGGGCTTGACTGCCAATGTTTATGCTGTTTTCGATCCTGTTATGGGAACGTTGACTGTTCCTGACTGGCAAAAATTAATTGTTGATTGGACACACCCATCCGCCGGTATTACAGCTGATGTGTTTTTCTCTACATATCAAACATCTCAAATTGTGTTTGCTGTGACTTCACCCGGAAAAATTACATCTTCAAATGACATATGGGGTTATTATTTAGCAAAAGGTGGAGATTATTATGGAGCTTTGAGATGGTATGATACCTCTACGACCTGGACACGGACCTCTACTGATACGACTGTTTCGGCCGTTGCCAGTTCAGCGGCAAAGAGTGATTTTATCCCTTTGTATAAAACAGGTAGGAAGTTGAATAAATAAATTCTCTTCAGAACTTTCATATTCAAATCAAAAGGGCGTTCATTATTTGGACGCCTTTTTATCGTAAATTTGCTTGAAAGAGGGAATTATGCTATATTTGTCAAAAGAAAAAATCATGGGATATGAAAAAATCAGCACTCTATCTATTGGTTTTGTGCCTTTCCTCCGCTTTGCAAGCACAGGATATTACCACAATGTGGCCTTATAAGTATTCTGATTTCCGCGATGGTACGGTCTATTTTGCAAACAAGAGGACGCTATCGGCACCTGTTAATGTGCACCTATTGAAAAGTTCGTTACATTACCTGGATAACGGACAGATTAGAGAGGTTACTACTTCAGATATCGTTTTGGTTCGGATTGATGAGGATCAATACTATATGCGTAACAACCAGCTGATGCGCGTACTGAGCGGTGACAGCACCGGTTTTGTCGCAGAACTGGTGTTGGCCGATTTTGATGCATTGACCGAAAGCGGGGGGGCGTATGGCTCCTCGTCGAACGTGCAGGCTACTCGTAAGCTATCTTCATTAGAAATAGGTGGGATCAATATTACCAATCATATGGAGCTGAAAAGCAACAAGGACAGTGGTTCATTGTTGCCTTTGGACACGAAATATTTTATCGTGACACCCGATGCTGTTTACCCTGCAACTAAACGAGGTATCAGCTCTCAGCTTTCAGACGACAAAAAAGATGCGTTTAATCGCTTCCTGAAAAAAAATAAAGTGAACTGGAGACGTCCTGAAACCCTACAGGTCCTTTTAGACTTTTTTAATGAATAAATTGGCACATGAAAAGAATCTATTGGTTGTTTGCATTTATTGCGTTGGTAGCTTGTAGCACTGAGGATTTATTACAAACAGATAATACTCCCAAAGAGGCCACAACAGAACTTTTAAAAAGAGATTTCGAAAATGGTTACGTCCGCATCATGGTGACGGAGAACCTTTCGGATCAAATGGAAGCTGCGGCACTTGTTGGTGAACAACGGACAAGGGCGATGGCGGCCGATGAAGCCCTGTCAGAGATAAAGGTTCGTTCTGTAAAGCGCACTTTCCCTCATGCGGGTCGGTTCGAGGAGCGCAGCCGCAAAGCTGGATTGCACCTGTGGTATGACGTAGAGTTCGACACCACGGTGCCCTTGAATGATGCCCGGAACAACCTTTCCGGAATAAAAGGTGTGAGAAAAGTTGAATTCCGTCCAGTAGTTGCCAGGTATGAAACCGGAGACGTCATGAAAGTGGCTATTCAAATGGCTCAGAATGTAGCTAAACCCTCTGCCGCCATGCCTTTCAATGATCCGATGCTACCGAACCAATGGCACTTCTATAATGACGGTTCTCTTGGTGATAATTATGTTTCAGGAGCCGATATCAACCTGTTCAATGCCTGGAGTTACACAAAAGGCTCACCCGACGTCGTGGTCGCCGTGATTGATGGAGGCATTGATTATACCCACGAGGATCTTGCAGCCAATATGTGGGTTAACAGTGCCGAAATAAATGGCACCTCTTCTGTGGATGATGATAAAAACGGGTACAAGGATGATATTCATGGCTATAACTTTGTAGCCAATGTTGGCAAGCTTGTGCCAAACAATCATGCTACGCACGTAGCCGGTATCATCTCTGCGGTCAACAACAATAGCAAAGGTGTTTCCGGAATTGCAGGGGGGAATGGATCCTCTGGCAATGGCGTCCGTCTGATGTCCTGCCAAATATTCGTAGACGAAAATGATCCCTACGCCGGCAATGCCGGTCAAAATGGAGCACCTGCCATTAAATATGCTGCCGATAATGGAGCAGTAATCTGCCAGAACAGCTGGGGTTACCCAACGCTTACTGAAATTCCGGCTTCCGATAAGGCTGCAATTGACTATTTTATACAATATGCAGGTATTGATGAGAACGGGAGGCAGACCGGTGCCATGCGTGGCGGTATTGTAATCTTTGCCGCTGGTAACGAAGACCGGGAAGCCGCTGCACCGGCTAACTATGAGGAGGTGGTAGCTGTCTCATCAATTGCTCCTGATTTCAGGAAAGCTTATTATTCCAATTTTGGAAGTTGGGTCGATCTTGCTGCTCCTGGTGGGGATATACAGAGCTTTGGGAATAAGGGTACAGTGCTTAGTACCGTAGTAGGCGGATATGGCTATATGCAGGGTACTTCGATGGCTTGTCCGCATGTATCAGGTGTGGCTGCTTTGGTATTGTCTTACTACAAGGGTAGTGGTTTCAACCCCGATATGCTGCGTGCACGATTGGAGAACGCTGCAACCAATATCGATAGTTATAACTCGAGTTACAAAAGTAAATTGGGTAAACTTGTAAACGCTCACGCATCCCTTGCCAGTGGAAGTACCATACCTCCAGGTGCCATTGGAACTGTTGACGGATCTGTTCAATCGAATGTGGTCAATCTAAGCTGGACTATTCCTGCTGACCCTGACGATGGCAAACCTTCGGGATTTAATGTCTTTATCCGAAAATCATCGCTTGCCGGAATCAACGTTAAAACACCCCCTTCTGATGTGGAAGTGCGTAGTTTCCCTACCGGTCAACTCAATGCTGGAGATCTGTTTGAAGCAAAGATTGATGGACTCGATTTTGACACGCAATATTATTTTGCTGTAACAGCTTTTGACTTTTCCGGGAATAGTTCTTCTCTTTCCCCACAGATTTCCCGAACAACATTGTTCAATCAACCCCCTGTAATAACTGTTCTGGACAGTACGGATGTCTCTCTAAGAGCGTACCAATCTGCTGTGCTCCGTTTTTCAGGTGTTGATCCTGATAATCATGAAGTGTGGTGGAGTATGGAGCCAGGAACAATTGCAGGCGTTACGCTTGTTGATTTGGGAGGGGGACAGGTACAGATCACCATCACCGGATCCGTACCAACTCCTGGAGAATATAGTGTGAATCTTATTCTCGAAGATGCCTTTGGTGCGATTACTAGCCAGAAAATCAATTATGAGATTTTGGAAAATCATGCCCCTGAAACAGTGACAGCGCTAGAGAATGTAACCATTGGGTCTTTGAACAAAGAAACTTCTTTCTCTCTAGCGGACTATTTCTTTGATCAGGACAATGAGCCTCTCAAATATACATTCAATAATTCAGCGCCCAATGTGGTGAATGTGAATGAGAACAGGGGTCAGTTATATATCGTATCGCTTGCATACGGCATGGCGAATGTAACCATAACAGCAACGGATGTTTTGGGATTGTCTGTCTCACAACAGTTCAGTATCCTGATCAGGGATGAACAACAGGAAATTGATATTTATCCGAATCCTGTCAAGGACTTTGTCTGGTTAAGAACAGGAGAAGATCACCGTTCGTTGGTAACTATTTTCAATAGTGCGGGAGTGAAGGTCTATGAAGATGAAATTGATATTTCGCCTTTTGCCCCTGCGAAGATTGACATGTCGACATTCAGCGGCGGTGTTTACAACGTTAACGTGAAACTTTCTGACAAAGTTATACAAAGGCAGATCATTAAATTATGAAAAAACGATATCTCTTCACCTTTATTCTCTCAACATTCTTCGTTGTTGTTTCCTACAGCCAGAGTGTTTCATTTCTGAATACACCCTCCGATGCACGAGCAGCAGCAATGGGCAACGCGGGTTACATTCTCACCTCTCCATTCGCAGTGCAGCACAACAGTGCTTCTGTAATGCCTGAAAATGAGTCTTCTACGGCTGTAGGAGCTTCTATGCTGCTTTGGCAGCCACAAGTAACTGATGCAACCCTTTTCAACGTGTCTGGTTATCACAGGTTGAACAAATTTGCCCTGCTGGCAGGATTTCGTTCCAATAAAATGGGGGAATTCACCGCTACAGATGATAATGGGAATATTGTCGGGACATATGCTCCTTCCGAATATGCACTCGACCTTGGTGCTGGCTACAGGCTGAGCAGTAATATATCTTTTGGCGTTTCCTTGCGTTATCTCTCTTCTAAAATGGATCAGGATACAAAATCATCCGCCTTCTCCTCTGATATCTCGATGCTCTATGATCGAGGGAATCTGCGTTTGGGACTGGGTGCTTCCAATTTGGGATCCAAGATTGATTATGGTAATGACAGCTACCAGTTGCCAGCACGTATAAAGTCGGGGATCGCCTATCATTTTTCATTAAACGAGGATCACTCTCTCTTGACTGTAGCGGATCTCTTCTACCAGTTTACACCTAATTACAGCGGTATTGCCAGCGGCTTGGGAGCAGAGTACAACTACAAGAGTGTCTTTGCGTTGAGAACCGGTTATCATTACGAAAGCAAAGATGTGGGTGCTTCATACACAACAATCGGTCTTGGAACTAAATTTTCCGGACTATCACTCGATCTGGCATATTTAATTGCTCCGGACACCAACCCAATGAGGCAGACGCTCCTTTTTTCATTAAAGTGGGAGAAATAGTTTCCCCTTTAATCAAATTATCTGTTATCTTTGTCCTTGGTTAAAGAGGGATTTGGATATGCGTTGCTGTTTCATTGTTATGGGAATTTTGTTTTTCCTGCTGTTTTTTCATTCCTGTGATAACAGGAACGACAATGGGATTGTGACTCGTCTTTCCTCATGGGACAGTATGCTTGACGAATTTCCACAACGGGTTTCAGACAGTCTGAGGAGCATCGACCGCGAGGAGCTCTCACGTGGAGGCAGAGCTTATTACGACCTGCTGAAGGTTATCTCCGATGACAAAACTTATGTCAACTTCACCAGTGACTCACTGATCAACTCTGTAACGGATTATTATCGTAACCGCGAACCTGACGGAAAAAATTTCATTCGCTCACTGGCCTACCAGGGTATTGTGCGTACCCGAATGGGAGTGAAAGACAGTACGGTATTTGAACCCCTGAAAGAAGCGGATAGATTATTTCAATCATTGGCACCTCCGGATCCTTCCCTTGGATATCTCATAAATTATTTTTTGGGAAATATTCACTACAATAACAGGAATTACGCTACTGCCAACGATTACTTTCAACGTACCCTTGGATTTGCACGCCAGGAAAATGATTCTATGCATGTATTTGATACCTATCTGGCACTCTACTGGAATGAAATGCAGCAAAAAGATTTTGTGAAAGGGAAAATATATCTCGATTCGCTCTCAGCCTATTATAATAAACTTCCCGGTAAAGACTACTTTATATTAAATGCACAGTCCATCTATTTTGATATTGTGGATGAACCGGAAAAAGCGTTGGAGAAAGAAAAAGAAAAGTTAAGATTATATAGTGGACAAGAAGAAAAGATTCAATTGTCCCGAATTTATTTTAGCTTATCTGATAGATATGTAAGTCTTGAAAAACTGGATAGTGCAATGTTATTTGCTCAGATGGCCATCGATTGCATTGAGGATAGTACTTACAGACAAAATCATTTATATTTTCAAAATGTGGCTAATATTGCTGAACAACAGGGTGATTTTGCCACAGCAAATAGTTATAGAAAAAAAGCTGCAGAATTATACAAAAATTCTATCAATGACCGGTTGAATACCCAAATTGCTGAGCTGGAAAAGAAATATGATCTCACCGAAGCGGAGAACGAGATACTCAGAACGCGGCAACAGAGTATGCGGATTATTATCGGTGCTTTAATGCTGGTGATCATCCTGATTATGATTTCCATGTCTGCGCTCAGGGTAAGAAGAAAAGCAAAAATGAGATTGCTGCAGGCTGAAAACAGGATGCAGCAGCAGGAGCTGCAGGCAAGCATCCTGAAAGAGGAGGCTAACAAACGCAAATGGTTGCTGCAACTTTACAGCAATATTTCAGACCGGCTTACTTTTTTGCATGGAGAAATTGAAGCGCTTACCCAACGGTATATCTCCACACACCCGAAAGTATATAACGAGATGCAACAGATCTTAAAACATACCGATACCGATTTGCGCGATATCACGAAAACCCTGGCTACCGATGATGAAACATTTTACGCTTATACGCATCTGAACGATAAGGATGGAATTTTCAATACCAATGAAAAAATGTTGCTCATGTTGCTGGCATGTGATGCAGACAACCGCCAACTGGCCACTTTTATGAATACGACCGTGGAAAGTATCAGGGTGAGAAAATCGCAACTGAAGAAGAAAATGTTGGAAAATGGACTTGAGATCACCATTTTCCGGGAGTAAGTGCCGTTAAAATTGACTTCCGTAAAATATTGATAATGAGAGTTTAATACCGTTCATGGGCGTTAAATTGCATCCGGGGTATTGATTTTTGGTTCCTTTATATGTTATCTTTGTGTCAGAAATCTATAAACAATCAGATGTTTAAATGATAAGTTTAAATATTGGTATTTATTCAAAATCACAACTAGTAAAATAAATGAATATGAAACGAACAATTTTCTCATTTTTACTGATTACAGTCTGCAGTACACTTGTGTTCCCTTCTACCATCAAAAATGTAGTGAAAGACGATCTGTCGGATCGTATAGCGTTAGGACGTGAAGGCGGCACCACCCGTATTGCAAGCGCCGACAGGATGTTTAGCATGCAGGCCGTGTCTGTGGAACCGGAAGTGGAAGCATACAACTACCGCAACGTGGTGACTATCTCGGTGCAGAATTACAGGGGTAGTGCATTGGTGGAAATTATCGGTAACAAAGGAGCTAAACAAACCTTTTTTGAAGTGTATGACATGGGGTTTGAAGCAGTCAATCTGAACGGTCTCCCCGCAGGAGAATATACCATTCGTATTACTCTCGGTTCAGATGTATTTACAGGAACATTTAATAAAGGACAGCATGGACGCCGCTAAATTAAAAAACAGTAACGATGAGAGCGTACGCAAGTACCTGCTCACAGACGTGGAATCATGCACATTCACCTTCTCCGACGGGCTCAAAAGCAAGGTTATACCGTCACCCAACAATGATATCGTGCTGGTGAAACTGATCCCCCACACATCCAAGTTGAAGAGCTTTGAAGACAAGGTGCTCGCCAATTACGGTTCGGTGAAGAATATTACAGAACTGGCCACGTTATGCGGATATGACTGCCTTCGTACATTCACCCGTCACTTCAAGAAATGTTTCAACCAGACTCCCTATCAGTGGCTGTTGGAACGGAAGATGGAGGAGATTCACTCGATGGTGCTCAGCTCCGACCTCACCATTACTGAGATCGCGCGGATGTATGAGTTCAAAAGCGTTTCTCACCTGGTGAACGTCTTCAGCAAACGATTTGGTATTTCACCGCAAAGATGCAGGTTGTCCAACGCAATTTGACTCTCCCTTTTATTCATTGAACTTTGGACACAATCTTGGTTTTATATCCGGACAATCTTGTATGATCTGACTGGTGAAAGTGAAAAGCGCCCCCGTTATGGAGACGCTTTTTTAAATTTATTTGCCGTTGGTGGGATCATCAGATCCAGCGCATGTAGGCAAAATCCATCCGGTGTGGCAGGTCGGGATGCTTCGGATAGATCCGCAAACCAAACTGATGGGCACCCGGATCTTTCAGACCGCAGCGCGTCTCGAAATAGAGCAGGTTGCCTTCCTGCTTCACCAGCTCAAACGGGCAGGATTCGATGTACTGCTGTTCGTTGCTCCTGGGATCCTGGTCCACAACCACACCCTCCACACCCAGATCGCAGGTGAGCTCCTTACGGTCGATCACCACCCTGCCGAACACTTCGTTCTTTCCTTTTGAGCCATCCTTCTGCTGGTTCGGGTTGAACTCCAGCTTCACCACCTCAAGGCTGTCCCATTTGGAGGCGGTATCCTCTTTCCAGCGAACAATCTCTTTTGCCTTGGCATAGTTGTCTGCATGAAGCAGCTTTGAGCGAACGCTCAGCTTGTTGTAGAAACGGTCATAATAATCGTCCATCATCCGCTTGGTGGTGTAGTGTGGCGCGATTTCGGCCATCGACTTCTTGATATACTGGATCCACTCGGGAGAGTAACCCTGGCTGTTATGGGCATAATAGAGCGGGATGATCTCATTCTCGAGCATCGAGTAGATGGTGGAGGCATCCAGCTCATCCTGGAACGATTGATTGTCGTAGTTACGCTTGTCGGTCAGTGCCCAGCCGGCACCCTCGCGATAACCTTCATACCACCATCCATCCAGCACCGAGAGGTTCAGTACCCCGTTCATTTCGGCTTTCTCTCCCGAGGTGCCGGAGGCTTCCTGCGCCCGGGTGGGGGTGTTGAGCCAGATGTCCACACCCGATACCAATCGCTTCGCCAGTCGCATGTCATAGTTCTCCAGGAAGATGATCTTGCCCAGGAACTCGGGACGACGGGAGATCTCCACAATCTGCTTGATCAGCCCCTGTCCGCCGCCATCGGCGGGATGCGCCTTCCCGGCAAAGATGAATTGCACCGGATACTTCGGATTGTTCACGATGCGTGACAGTCGATCCAGGTCGGTGAAGAGCAGATGCGCCCGCTTGTAGGTGGCAAAACGGCGTGCAAACCCTATCAGCAGCGCATTGGGGTTCACCTCCTCCAGCATGCTCATGATCCGCGACGGATCGGCCTGGTTCTTGAGCCATCCCTCCTTGAATTCCACCTGGATGTAGTCCACCAGCTTCTTCTTCAGATGCATCCGCAGCTCCCACAGCTCTTCGTCATTCACATCCCAGATCTTCTTCCAGCTCTCAGGATTGGACTGATCCGCGTAGAAAGAGTCTCCAAAATGTTTCTCGTAAAGTGCCTTCACCGACGAGGTGGCCCAACTGGGGAGATGTACCCCGTTGGTCACGTAACCTACATGTAGTTCCTCGGGGAAATAGCCTTTCCACACCGGCTGGAACATCTTCTGTGACACGGTACCATGCAGCTTGCTCACGCCGTTGCTCTCCTGTGCCGTGTTCAGCGCGAAGACGCTCATGGAGAACTTCTCCTGGGTGCCGGGGTTGGCACGTCCCATGTCCATGAACTGCTGCCAGGTGATTCCCAGCTCTAGTACGATTGGAGACATGTACTTGCCGATCAGCGCCTCATCGAAATAGTCATGGCCGGCCGGTACGGGGGTATGAACGGTGTAGAGCGAGGAGGCACGTACTACTTCCAGTGCTTCATGGAATGTGAGTCCCTCTTCCCTGATATAGTCCAGCAAGCGCTGTACACTGATCAGGGCGGCATGACCTTCGTTCATGTGATAGACATCTTTCTTGATGCCCAGCTTGTTGAGCAGCAGGATGCCACCGATGCCGAGCATGAATTCCTGCTTCATGCGGTTCTCCCAGTCACCCCCGTAGAGATGATGGGTGATGGAACGGTCGAATTCGCTGTTCGAATCGAAATCGGTATCCATCAGGTAGAGGTTGACCCTGCCCACTGCTACTTTCCAGATATGCGAGTAGATGATGCGATCGTGAAAGGGTACCTCCAGGATCATTGGTGTGCCATCATCGTTCATCACCTGCGTGATGGGCAGGTTACCGAAATGCTGCGCTTCGTAGTTCGCAATCTGCTGACCATCTATTGAGAGGGATTGGGTGAAGTAACCGTAGCGGTAGAGAAAACCTACAGCGGTCATGTTTACATTGCTGTCGCTTGCCTCCTTGAGGTAGTCACCTGCCAGGATACCCAGACCGCCCGAATAGATCTTCAGCACATGTGACAAGCCATACTCCATGCTGAAGTAAGCCACACTGGGTCGATTACTGTTCATGGGAACTGCCATGTAATCACGGAATTTGCGGTAAACACGCTCGATGCGTGCCATCATCTCACTGTCGTGGATGATCCGCTCCGCGGTGTCTGACTTCAGGTTCAGCAGTAGAACCACCGGGTTCTTGCCACTCTCCTCCCACTCCTGTGGATCCATCGTCTCGAAAATTGCTTTCGCCTCTTCGTTCCAGACCCACCAGAGGTTGTGCGCGATCTCTTCAAGGGGACGCAGCTCCGCGGGTAGCTCGGCATGCACATGGATATCTCTCCAGACCGGAGCATTGGAATAACTCGATTTTATGATCATTGTTGGTTCTGTTTTATTTCCTACTTAATATTTATTTTATTTTAATAACAACCTGAATGATAGCTGAATCATACAAACAGGATGCCGCTTGTCGAGATAGCGGCATCAGACTTTCATAGATAAATATAACACTTTATTCTGCTTTAAGTTTGCAGGGTTTGGATAATCTGACGAAGGAGTTATGCAAAGCTTTGCAGTATGCCTCCTGGTAATGTGCAACAAAGTGAGCCCAGTCCGCCTTGTCCGACAGGGCGGCGGCACGCTCTTTCAACAGTTTCACCTGCTCTTCACTTTTCTGTGAGAAGTCCAGCACCAGAAGTGCAATCTCATCGGCAACCTCAGCGTGGTTGCTGTCATCCCGGTGGATCACCTCGATGCCATCATCCATCCCTTTCTGGTCACCCTGCTTTTGTGCCCATACGCCAAAGCCGGCAAGCGACGTGGTAATGGTGGGGATTGAAAAAGCGACGCTCTCGTGCGGCGTGTAGCCCCATGGCTCGTAATAGGAGGGGAAGATCGAGAGATCCAGTCCGATTAATAGATCGTAGTAGGGCAGGTTGAAGATGCCGTCGTCACCATTCAGGTAGGAGGGTACGAAGATGATCTTCACCCGCTCATGCTCGCTGTTGCAGAATCCGGAATGTTGCACCTGGTTGAGGATGCTGTCATGCTCCGGTTCCATCAGCTCGTGGGTCACAAAGGGACACTCTTTTCCATTGACACTACCCCCGGGCAGTGACTCACCCCTCAGCAGTGCCTGTAAATCGGTACGGGGCCCCCTGATCCAGCCGGGTACCATGATAAAAGCGATCACATCTTTTGTCAGCCCCGGCATCTTATGCAGCCGGTTCATCGACTCCACGAACAGATCAAGCCCCTTGTTCCTGTATTCATAGCGCCCACTGGTGCCTATCAACAGTGCATCGGGATCGACAGCGTGACCCAGCATCTTCTCCGCCACCTGCAGCAGTACCCCGCGGGCACGTTCACGTGCTTCACCGTATGCTTCCCCTTTTGGAATGAAATCTTTCTCGAAACCGTTGGGTGTCACCACGTCGGGTTGACGTTGCAACAGCTGCGCACACTCGCGGGCGGTGATATCGCTCACGGTGGTGAAGCAGTCCACGTTTTGAGCCGCTTTCTTCTCGATGGAGTGTTTGGACGACATGTTGAGCTGACGCGCCATCTGGTCGCCGTTGTACTCTTTCAGGCGATCGTAGAGCGGTAGGTTGTTGCTGGCAATGGAGCGGCCGATGGAGGTGGCGTGGGTGGTGAAGAGGGTGGCGATCTTGGGCAGATGCTTGCGGATATAGAGCGCGCCCGCTCCCGCCATCCACTCGTTGAAGTGGGCAACCACGTTGTCAGCCTCCAGCTTGTGATAACGATAAAAACTCTCGATCACCAGGCCTGTGGCATAGGCAAACATCACCGACTCATGATAGTCGCCATAGGCATGGAGCGAATCCACTCCGAAATCAATCCACATGGAGGTGTAGATATCGTTCTGCTTCGCGAAGAAAGCATCGAACTTCACCAGGAAGACAATCGGCTCTCCCGGCACATCCCATCGTCCGGCACGTATCTCCAGGTTTTGGTTGCTCTTCGCGAAGTCGCACCACTCCGCGTAGAGGGTGCGATCTTCCCTGAACCAGGGATTCTCCCGTTCCTGCCAGAGATCGGGTCCGATAAAAAAAATGCGGTCTTTATATAGTTTTTGGAGGGAGTTGGCTCGGGTGGAGAGTACGGTATAAATACCGCCTACCTTGTTGCATACCTCCCAGCTGGTTTCGAAGATGTAGTCGGGCGTATGACGGGTATCAATCTGCATAACATCAATTTCTTGTTGGAACGAGTACAAAGGTAATAAAAAAAAGGATTACCTTTGTACTTTCATTTGAATGGTTGAAACAATAGAGATTACGCAACTTCAACAGCGGATGGATCTCCATCCCAATATTGCAGCGGCAGGCTCGTTACTCGATAAGGTGCACTTGATATCGGTATCCGGTTTGCAGGGGTCGTCGCGTGCGCTTTTTGCCGTTTCCCTCTTTCACAGGGCTCCACAAACCTATCTCTATATCCTCAACGATGCCGAAACGGCTGGTTACTTCTATCACGATCTGACGCAACTGATCGGCTCTCATGAGGTGCTCTTCTTCCCCTCGGCTTACAAGCGGGCGGCCCGTTACGGGCAGCTCGATGCCGCTAACGAGGTGCTCCGCACCGAAACACTGAGTCGATTGCAGGATGATCCCGGTCCGTTGATCATTGTCAGCTACCCCGATGCACTGGCGGAGAAGACCGTCTCCCGCGATCAGCTGGCGGAGAAGACGCTGAAGCTGTCGGCAGGTGAGCAGGTCGATGCTTCCTTTGTAAGCGAGCTGCTTGACAGCTACGGGTTTCAGTACGTTGATTATGTATATGAGCCGGGACAGTATGCAGTGAGAGGGAGCATCCTCGATGTCTTCTCTTTCTCCGGCGAGCTGCCCTACCGGATCGATTTCTTTGGCGATGAGGTGGAGACCATCCGTACATTCGACCTGGAGACACAGCTCTCGAAAGAGAAGCTCAACGAGGTACGTATCGTGCCCGAGTTCAGTCGCAGTGGCGGACTGCATGCCTCTCTGTTCGACTCGTTGCCTGGAAGATGCGTGATCGGGGTGGAGGATATGCGTTGGATCGCCAGCCGCGTGGAGTCGCTCAATCAGGATGAGCTGCACATCGACCCCAAAGATGTGGAGTTTGTCAAAGCTGACCTGCTGACCAGGGAGGAGTTCCTGTCGCACATCGCTCCTTTCCGTCAACTGCGGTTTGATGTGACGATGCAGGAGACACCCGATGCGACCCTGCGCTTTCAGACCTCCCTGCAGCCGCTCTACCACAAGAACTTCGACCTCCTGAGCGAGTCGCTCCATCATTTTATTGACAATGGATACAGTCTCTATATCCTGAGTGACAGCGAGAAGCAGCAGAAGCGACTCTTCCATATCTTCGAGGACCGAAACGATCCCATCCCTTTCGTGCCGGTAAACAAGACGTTACACGAGGGCTTCTCATGTGAGACGCTGAAGATATGTTGTTTCACCGACCACCAGATCTTCGACCGTTTTCATAAGTACAGCCTCAAGTCGGAAAAGGCTCGCACCGGTAAGCTCGCCCTCACACTAAAGGAGATCAACCAGCTGCAGCAGGGCGATTACGTGGTGCACATGGACCATGGCATCGGCCGTTTTGCGGGGTTGGTGCGCCTGCGCATCGGCGACAAGGTGCAGGAGGTGATCAAGCTCACCTACCTGAACAACGACGCGGTGTTCGTCTCCATTCACGCGCTGCACAAGGTTTCCAAGTACAAGGGCAAAGAGGGTGAGTCGCCCCAGCTCAATAAGCTGGGCTCCGGCGCCTGGGAGAAAGTGAAGGAGCGAACCAAGAAGAAGATCAAGGACATCGCCCGCGATCTGATTAAGCTCTATGCCCGCCGGCTGGAGGAGAAAGGATATGCCTTTTCGCGTGACTCCTACCTGCAGACCGAGCTGGAGGCTTCTTTCATGTATGAGGATACGCCCGACCAGCTCAAGGCTACGCGTGATGTGAAAGCCGATATGCAGAGTGAACAGCCCATGGATCGCCTGATCTGCGGCGACGTGGGCTTCGGCAAGACCGAGATCGCCGTGCGGGCTGCCTTCAAGGCGGCTACCGACGGCAAGCAGACCGCCGTGCTGGTGCCTACCACCGTGCTGGCTACACAGCACTACCACACCTTCCGCGACCGCCTGGCCAACTTCCCGGTGACAGTGGATTACCTGAGCCGCGCACGCAGCAGCAAGGAACAGAAAGAGATCCTGAACAACCTGAAGGAGGGCAAGATCGACATCCTGATCGGTACCCATCGCCTGGTGGGTAAGGATGTGCAGTTCCATGACCTGGGCCTGCTCATCATCGACGAGGAGCAGAAGTTCGGCGTATCGGTAAAAGAGAAGCTGAAACAACTCAAGGTGAACGTCGATACGCTCACCATGACCGCTACACCCATCCCCCGCACCCTCCAGTTCTCGCTGATGGGGTCGCGTGACCTCTCCACCATCAACACACCACCGCCTAACCGTTACCCGGTGCAGACCGAAGTGCACACCTTCGACATCGAGGTCATCCGCGATGCCATCAACTTCGAGATGAGCCGCAACGGCCAGGTCTTTATCGTGAATAACCGCATACAGAACATCTACGAACTGGAGGCACTCATCAAGCGTGAGATCCCGGATGTGCGGATCGCCGTGGGTCATGGGCAGATGGATCCGAAGAAGCTGGAGAGAGTGATCGCCGATTTCATCGATCAGGAACAGGACGTGCTGATCGCCACCACCATCATCGAGTCGGGCATCGACATGCCCAACGTGAATACCATCCTCGTGATCGATGCCCAGAACTTCGGACTGAGCGACCTCCACCAGCTGCGTGGCAGGGTGGGGCGCAGCAACCGCAAGGCGTTCTGCTACCTGCTTGCGCCTCCCCTCTACACGTTGAGCGTCGATTCGCGCCGCCGCCTGCAGGCCATCGAAAACTTCTCCGAGCTGGGCAGCGGCATCCATATCGCCATGCAGGATCTGGATATCCGCGGTGCAGGTAACCTGCTGGGTGCCGAGCAGAGCGGTTTCATTGCCGACCTGGGATACGAGACCTACCGCAAGATCCTCACTGAGGCGGTACAGGAGCTGCGCAAGGAGGAGTTCTCAGACCTCTACCGCGAGGCGCAGGAGGCAAAGGCTGAGGAGCAGGGATTTGTGGAGGATGTGCTGGTGGAAAGTGATCTGGAGCTGATGTTCCCGGTGATGTATATCCCCAATGATGCTGAGCGGGTGGCTATCTACCGGGAGCTGGACAACATAGAGACCGAAACCGAGATGCTCGAATTCACCGCACGCCTCGAGGACCGCTTCGGCAAGATACCGCCACAGGGCAGGGAGCTGATCCGCATCGTGCGGTTGCGGCGACTGGCCAAAGCGCTCGGCATGGAAAAGGTGGTGCTGAAGAATGGACAGATGAGCCTCAACCTGATCAGCGATCCCGACTCACCCTATTACCGGTCTGCTGCTTTCGACAAGTTGATGCTCTTCGTGCAGCATCACTCCAGCCAGTGCCAGCTGCGGGAGAATGGCAAAAAACGTTCCGTGGTGATACGTAACATCGGTACCGTGGAAACAGCGGTGGCTGCGCTGGAGGAGATGCTTATATCACATAATCAAATGGACCGCTGAAATCTTTACCGGATCTGATCTTTACATCCACAGAATTGGTTACCAGGGAGTATGGGATCACACTCCGTGTGAGCCATGCACCCCCCCCGATGGTGGAGTCGTGACCGATGACCGTGGCCCCCCCCAGGATGGTGGCATTGGCGTAGATCACCACATTGTCCTCCACGGTGGGGTGGCGTTTCACATTGGAGAGTTTCTTCTCCACGTAGAGCGCACCCAGCGTTACTCCCTGGTAGATCTTTACATTGTCACCGATCTCGGTCGTCTCACCGATCACGATGCCGGTGCCGTGGTCCATGAAGAAATTTTTCCCGATGCGTGCCGCCGGGTGGATATCGATACCCACACGGGCATGGGCATGCTCAGAAAAGAGACGGGAGATGAGCGGGAGCCCCAGCTCATACAACGCGTGTGCGATCCGGTAGGCACAGAGTGCATAGAAGCCGGGGTAGGTGATGACCACCTCCTCCAGGCTCTTGGCCGCGGGGTCATACTGCAGGTAGCAGGCGGCATCCTTGTAGAGCCGTTCCTGCAAAGCAGGATAGCATGCGAAAAAGGCTTCTGTCTTCTCATCTGCCGCCTGCTGGTTGTGGAGCATGGTGATGTTGGCATGTAGCTTCTCGGCTGCCGTCTTGAGTCCCTCCTGCACATACATCCCCTCGGGACAGTCGCAGATGGGAAACATCAGGTTGATCAGCGTGTCGATCACCTCCTCCAGTTCGCACTTGTTGACAGGGATGTTGATGGGCTGGGGACTGAATTGCTCTATTAGTTGTCGGGTCTTGTCGGTCATAGGTGGTTTGGTTTTCTGCGATTATCAGCCTGTTCAACGGAGGTGACTGATCCGTTCAATGAGCTCAGCTCCCAGTGCCTTTTTTACTTCAATATGCTTGAGGGTGGTGATGACAAAGGGATTTTTATCGAAGGCGCCGCGTACATATTCAAAGTCGAGCGCTTTCTCCTGAATATTGCCATCGGCACCGAAGCCGGTCTTAAAGGAGAGTGAGAACTCCTTGCGGGCATCGCTATAGATCATCTCATCGAGGCTCACAACGCTCTCCTCCCATTTCTTTACGATGCGGATCACATCGGCTGCGGTGATGGTATCGGGTGTGAGCTGGTAGAAGGAGAGGATCTTGTCCCACGCCCAGGTCCATTCGTTCACGTAGTAGTTGGCGTGCAGCTCCGCGAACACCTCGTTGATCTCTTGCAGTCTTGTGATTTCACCCGATTCAATACGGTTCAACAGGTTGTCGATCTCCGTCTTGGGGGCAATCAGCCCGGAGAGATCTACCCACTCGCCCAGACCCACTGTGGAGCCGGGATCGAGCCGCTCCCGTATCTCCTCGTTGCTGTTGAAGCGTGTTCCTTCCAGCCGTTTGATGAGGGAGTTACCCAGAAACTTGTGGATGATGATCTCGTAGAGATCCAATCCTCTTTTCAGTGCCCGATTGGTGATGATACAGCTCTGAAAGGTATAGATCTCAGAGGTCTCACCGGCGGTGGCCTGTAGATTGCGGAGGATCTCTACGCCGGCGAACACCTTCTGGATGGTGTAGGGACTGAGCAGGTTGAAGTTGATGCAGTCCAGCTTGTCGGGATCCTTGCGTCTGTCCCTTTCGGGCCATTTCTTGGCATCGCGGATGGTGCCTACGCTGCGCAGATTGACTGCCGGCGCGATGTAGGTGCTGTTGTCTTTCTCCACCAGATAGGAGAAAGGCAGGTTGGATGTGTCGGCATGTTGAATGTGCCGTCCCAGGATGAGGGAGAACGCTCCAACCTTTGCAGGCCACATCACGTAGGAGTTACTGGTGGTCTTGGCGCCTCTCTCCACGATCCCCTGGTGAATGGGTCCCAGCTTGTACATGTGGTTGCTCTGGTTCGACCCCGAACCGGCATTCATGAAGGAGAACATGCCGGCGATCAGGAGTGTTGACTTGTGATGCGTCACTGTATAGGGGCCTGCAAAGAGCGCACAGGCTTCCCCGTTCTCTCCCTGGCAGTTGCTGAAGAAGAGCGAATCGGAGGCGGAGTAACCATGATCAATATGGCAGGCTTGACCCACGAAGCAGCGGGTGATGAACGATCCACCGTCGATCGTGGTCCCGGAGGAGATGATGAAGTCCTCAGCAATCACATTCCGACCAATATATACCGGGTCATGCTCGTTGCTGTTGATGCTGCCGTTTTTCAGTTTCATCGTGCCGGTGATCTTGGTGTGGGGACCGATGCGCACGTTCTTGATATATCCCACATTGACGATCTTGCAGCAGTCGCCTATGCTCCCCCGGTCGGAGGCATGCTTGTCACAATAGAAATCGATAATGGCTTTCATCTTCTCAATCAGCACCGGCCGGTGACGGTAGAGCGAGTAGATGTAGGCGAAGTGGGCTGACAACTTGTCGTTGATATGTACTTCACGGCCTCCGGTTTCATTCAGCACGCAGACCTCCACACCGTTCCCGAACTTGGTGAAGCCATCCACCATGATCACATCTACATTCTGGATGAAACAGTCGTCACCGATGCTGTAGTTGGCAATATAGTTCTGAACGTTCTCGATAACCACATCGTCGCCAACCGTGCAGTTGTGGAGCACAGCATGGTTGATGCCTGCATGTTTTTTCAATCCCCCTGCAAGGGCAAACTCTTTCTCAAAGAGCCCCAACTCAATTTGTCCTGAAAACTGGGTATGTCTGATATGGTCGGGAAGAAATCCCTCCTTTACCCTGACGGCATCCCAATTGGTGCTGCTGCACCCATTCTGTTGGAGTGCCAGGATCTCTGCTTCGGTCAATGATCGGTATGATGGCATCCTCTGTTTTTACTTGCTTTTCAACGCTTCAAAAATAAGCTTCTCCAGCTCCTCGGCCAGCTCCGGGTTGTCCCGTATGGCCAGCTTGGCTGCATCGCGCCCCTGTCCCAGCCTGGTGTCGTTATAGCTATACCAGGAGCCGCTCTTCTTGATGATGTTGAGCTCCGATCCCAGGTCTATGATCTCACCGGTGCGGGAGATCCCCTCGCCATACATGATGTCGAACTCGGCCTTGCGGAAAGGAGGAGCCAATTTGTTCTTCACCACTCTGACACGGGTGGGGCGACCGATCTGCTCCTCGCCATCCTTGAGGGGCGATCCGTTGGAACGGATATCAAGCCGCACCGAGGCGTAGAACTTCAGGGCATTCCCACCAGTGGTGGTCTCCGGGTTGCCGAACATCACCCCAATCTTCTCACGCAGCTGGTTGATGAAGATGCAGGTGGTGTTGGTCTTGCTGATGGCAGAGGTGAGCTTACGCAGTGCCTGTGACATCAGCCGTGCCTGCAACCCCACATTGGAGTCGCCCATATCCCCTTCAATCTCTTTCTTGGGAGTGAGTGCTGCCACCGAGTCGATGACGATGATATCGACAGCCGAAGAGCGGATCAGCTGCTCTGCTATCTCAAGTGCCTCCTCACCGCTGCCCGGTTGTGAGATCAGCAGTTCATCGGTGTTGACACCCAGCTTCTCCGCGTAGAAACGATCAAATGCATGCTCCGCATCGATAAAAGCAGCCACTCCTCCTGCTTTCTGCGCTTCGGCAATGGCATGTATGGCCAGCGTGGTCTTGCCTGACGATTCCGGACCATAGATCTCAATCACCCTGCCACGCGGGTATCCTCCCACGCCCAGAGCCACGTTCAGACCGATGGACCCGGTGGAGATGACCGGCACCTCCTCGACCTTCTCATCGCCCATCATCATGATCGATCCTTTGCCGTAGGTCTTCTCTATCTTATCCATCGCTGACCGCAGTGCTTTTAGCTTCTCACTGTTCTTGTTCTCTTTTTCCTGTTCCATAATGTATTGTTGGTTTGTTTCTTTTTTAAGCCCTGTAACCCTCAAAGGTATAAAAAAAGTTCATATGAACCGACTGGATGACTGGCACATTTTTATGCCAGTCGATAAACCCCTCCTGGCAACGCTTTCACCACATTTTTCACCTCTAACTCCAGCAGTGTGAGGAATAACTCTGTCACAGGGATGTTAAGCTCAATGGAGAGGTTATTGACCTGCATCGTCTCCTGTTGTCTGAGCAATTGGCAGATCTGCTCCTCCTCCGCTGTCAGCTCCGTGAATAACGTTTTCTGTACCGGGTTTTCAGCTTTTGCCTGTTTCTCCCATCCCATGTGTGCCAGGAACTGGCCGGTGCTGTGCAGCAGGACAGCCTGGTTGTTGGCGATGAGATGGTTGCAGCCTGCCGACATTGGGTCTTTCACCCGCCCTGGGAGGGCAAACACCTCACGATAGTATGAGTTTGCAATATCAGCTGTGGTGAGCGAACCACCTTTCTCGCCCGACTCGACCACCACCACTGCGTCGGCTATCCCGGCTACGATGCGGTTGCGTTTCACGAAGTTGTGCCGGTCGGGGTTGGTCTCGCTGGGGAACTCGGTGAGCAGCGCCCCCGTTTTCAGCATCTCAATAGCGGTCTGCCGGTGCAGGGAGGGGTAGATACGGTCCAGGCCGTGGGCCAGCACCGCCACGGTGGAGAGTCCCTCTCTGAGTGCTGACCGATGGGCGCAGATATCGATGCCGTAGGCCAGTCCGCTTACAATCAGGATGTCGGGATCATGCTCCGACAACTCACGGATAAATGTCTCACAAAACTGCGTTCCCTGGCGCGTGGCATCGCGGGTACCCACCACGCTGACCACCTTGCTGCGGTTCAGATCAGTCTGTCCCCTGACGTAGAGCAGTATCGGTGCATCGATGCATTGGGTAAGCCGCTGTGGGTAGGAGGGATCGGTAAAGAAAAGGGCTTGCAGGTTGTTTTTTGTGATAAAGGAAAGCTCTTTTTCTGCCCGCCGGAGCACCTCAGGGTTGCGGATCTCATCGATCACCTTCTCCGGGAGCCGGGGGATCGCTTTGAGCCGCTGCCTGCTCTCCCGGAAGATCGCCTCCTCATCACCCACGATCTCCATCAGGTTGCGGGCATGCATCACCCCCACGCCTTTGATCAGCGTGAGCGCGATCCGGTATAGGGTTTTGTTGTTCATGAGAATAAGCTATAAGCTGAAAAGGAACCTTAACCGATGTAATCCCTGAAAGCGCGGTCAAACAGTTCCGGTTTCGACAGCTTGCCGTTCACCAGATTGACCACCTCGATCTTCGCCCTGGCGCAGACAACTCCATCCTTTGCACGAATGATCTCCTGATGGAAGATGTACTTCACCCCAATCCGCTCCAACCGGGTGACGGTGCAGCGGAAGAGATCCATCCCGATAAGGGGTACCTTGTAGCGGATCTCCACGCGGGAGACCACTGCGTTGATGCCTTGCAGGTGCAACTCATGAAATTTGAGTCCCACCTTCTCCAGAAACTCGTGTCTCGTTACCTCGAAGTAGTGCTGATAGTTGGCATTGTTCACATGCCCCTGTGTATCGCACTCATAATCACGCACTTTTAGCGTGTGTTCAAAAATCGGTTGTGTCACTTTCACTCAATTAAAATCTTATTTCCGCTCTTTCAGCCATTCCCGGGCATTGGCGAATGCTTCCATCCAGGGGGTCACCTCATGCTTCCTGTGGGCAAACGGATAGTAAGCATTCTGCCAGGGGAAGATGGTGCGCTCCAGGTGGGGCATCATGGCCAGGTGGCGGCCGTCGCGCGAGCAGACGGCGGCAGTGGCATGGTCGGAGCCGTTGGGGTTGCCGGGGTACGCGTCATACACATATTTCGCTGCAATATGGTAGGTGGATTCCTCCTCCGGCAACACGAAGCGCCCCTCGCCGTGTGCCACCCAGATGCCCAGTTTGGTGCCCCCGAGCGAGCGAAACAGCACCGATTCATTCTTTGGGATCTCCACACTCACGAATGCCGACTCAAACTTATGGGACAGATTATGCGCCATCCTGGGATGTTTTTCACCCATCTCAGGGTAGATCAGTCCCAGCTCCATCAGCAGCTGGCAGCCGTTGCAGATGCCCAGGCTCAGGGTATCTTCGCGGGCAAAATAGTTTTCGAGCGCCGTTTTTGCCTTCCCGTTATAGCGGAAGCCGCCGGCCCATCCCTTGGCGGAGCCCAGCACGTCGGAGTTGGAGAAGCCGCCGCAGAAGACGGCAAACTGCACATCCTCCAGCGTCTCGCGACCCGAGGTGAGGTCGGTCATGTGGACATCCTTCACATCAAAGCCCGCCAGGTAAAGGGCATAAGCCATTTCACGTTCTCCGTTGGTTCCTTTTTCGCGGATGATCGCCGCGGTGAGGCCGCCGCGCTCCTCGCGGTCGGGGTCGAGGCCCAGATCGGCCATCTTCCCGGTGAAAGAGGGGTTGAAGCTGAACTGCAGCGGCTGCTGCTTGTAGTTGGCGAAACGATCGGCTGCACACTTCTCACCGCTCTGCTCGCGGTCGAGCAGGTAGGAGCTCCTGTACCAGACGTCACGCAGATGATCGATATCGAACTCCTGCCGGAACTCCTCCCGGGCGATCACCAGCTTGCGCTCCTCGGTGGGGCGTGCCACGATGGCATATCCCACGCCATAGTCGTCCAGTATCTTCTCCACCAGCTGGTGGTGCTTCACCTGGATCACCACGCCCGGGTTTTCTGAGAAGAGGATCTTGATCAGGTCGGTATGCCGGATCTTGTCGAGATGCGCTTCCACTCCTCCCCGCGGGTTGGCGAAGCACATCTCCAGCAGCGTGGTGACCAGACCGCCGGCGGAGATATCATGTCCCGCCAGAATGAGACCACGGCTGGTGAGCTCCTGCACGGCAGCAAAGGCATTCTTGAAATATTCGGCATCGGTCACTGTTGGCGCTTCGTCGCCCACCCTGCCCATGGTCTGGGCAAATGCCGATCCGCCCAGTTTGAAGGTGTCGAACGAGAAATCGATGTAATAGAGGTAGGTGCCTTTGATGTATGCCAGCACGGGTGATACGATGCGGCGGATATTCTTCACCTCGGCGGCCGCGGAGATGATCACAGTACCGGGAGCGAATACCTTGTCGTCGCCATACTTCTGCGTCATGGAAAGGGAGTCCTTCCCGGTGGGGATGTTGATGCCCAGCTCAGCGGCGAACCCGGAGCAGGCTTCCACTGCCCTGTAGAGGCGGGCATCCTCGCCCGGGTTGCGGCAGGGCCACATCCAGTTGGCGCTGAGCGATACACTCTGCAACCCATTTACCAGCGGTGCGAAGACAATATTGGTCAGTGCTTCGGAAATGGCCATCACCGACCCGGCAGCCGGGTCGGTCATCGCCACCTGAGGTGCATGTCCCAGTGAGGTGGCCATGCCGGCATAGCCCCGGTAGTCGAGGGCGATGGCGCCGCAGTCGCTCAGCGGCAGCTGTATCTCTCCCTGGCACTGCTGTCGGGCGATCTTCCCGGTCACCGACCGGTCCACCTTGTTGGTGAGCCAGTCTTTGCAGGCCACCGCCTCCAGCTTGAGTACGTTCTCGATGTAGGTGCCGAGTTCTGCAATGCTGTAGGCCGGAGCCTCGTAGGCCTCCTCCACGGTGCTGTCCTCCATCACGGTCACCGGCGGTTTGCCGAAGAAATCGTCCAGCTCCATGTCGATGGGGTTGACACCCTCGTTGCCGCGGAAGGTAAACCGCATGTCGCCGGTGGTTTCGCCCACCACGTACATGGGGGAGCGTTCGCGTGAGGCGATCCGTTCAATCCGGTCAATATCCTCTTTTTTCGCCAGCAGCCCCATGCGTTCCTGGCTCTCGTTGCCGATGATCTCCTTCGCGGAGAGGGTCTTGTCGCCCACCGGCAGCTTGTCGATGTCGATCACCCCGCCGGTCTGCTCAACCAGCTCGGAGAAGCAGTTCAGGTGCCCGCCCGCACCATGGTCGTGGATGGAGACGATGGGATTCTCGTCCGACTCTGCCAAAGAGCGGATCACGTTGGCCACCCGTTTTTGCATCTCGGGGTTGGCACGCTGTACCGCGTTCAGCTCAATCCCCGTGGAGTATTCGCCGGTGTTGACCGATGAGACGGCACCACCACCCATGCCGATGCGGTAGTTGTCGCCGCCCAGCAACACCACCTTCTCGCCGCTCTGCGGATCGCCTTTCCTCGCGTCGCGCTTGTTGGCGTAACCCACTCCCCCGGCTAACATGATCACCTTGTCGTAACCGAACTTCTTCTGGTTCTCGGCATGTTCAAAGGTGAGCACGGAACCGCAGATCAGCGGCTGACCAAATTTGTTGCCAAAGTCGGAGGCGCCGTTGGAGGCTTTGATCAGTATTTGTTCCGGTGTCTGGTAGAGCCAGGGGCGTGGCGGCATCACCTGCTCCCAGGGGCGCCCCTCTTCCAGGCGCGGGTAGGAGGTCATATAGACGGCCGTTCCGGCCACAGGAAGGGATCCTTTTCCGCCGGCGAGCCGGTCGCGGATCTCCCCCCCGGTGCCGGTGGAGGCGCCGTTGAAGGGTTCCACCGTGGTGGGGAAGTTATGTGTTTCAGCTTTGAGCGAGAGCACGCTCTCCACCTCTTTTGTCCGGAAAAAATCGGGCTTGTCGCCGCTGGCAGGGGCAAACTGTTCAATGACAGGCCCCTGCACGAAGGCCACATTGTCTTTGTAGGCGGAGATGAGGCTGTTCGGGTTGACCTGCGACGTGCGTTTGATCAGTTGAAAGAGGGAGAGTTCTTTTTCTTCACCGTCGATGATAAATTTCCCGTTGAATATCTTGTGGCGGCAATGTTCCGAGTTGACCTGTGAGAAGCCGAACACCTCGCTGTCGGTGAGGCGGCGTCCCATCTTTTTACTCACGTCGTTGAGATAGTCGATCTCATCTTCACTCAGGGCGAGACCCTCCGCGCTGTTATACGCCGCGATGTCATCGATATAGCGGATCTCTTCCGGTTGCTTGTCGATGGTAAAGAGTGCCTGATCCAGCTGCTCGTACCTGCGCTGCAGCATCGGGTCGAAATCGAAAGGAACATTTTCCGGTATGGGTATATACTCCTCCATGCGGGTGATGCCTTCGATACCCATGTTCTGGGTGATCTCCACCGCGCAGGTGCTCCAGGGTGTGATCATCTCGCGGCGGGGCCCGATAAAGGGGGTGTTGATGGTCGTTGCTTCAAGCAGCGCAGCTTTTCCGAAGAGCCAGGTCAGCTTTTCGACTGTTTCAGCGGGAAAAGTAAATTCCGATTGTACGGCAATCACGCTACGGGAAGGTGTATGGAAAAATGAAATCATAACGTTCGTTTTTTGATTGACCCAGATGAATGTTGCAGGAAATAGCGGGACAGTTTACCCGGCGGTTTCCGCCTGTCTGAATGGATGTACAAAGTTAAGGAACTTTTTTGAACTATGCCTTGACGTGAAAAACTCATTTTGTTCCTTTTGAGAATGAATGTATCTTTGTGCCGAAAGAATCTTCGATCCTCTCCCCTGTATTCCTAGTTATGCTCGAAACAATTGCCCGGGGCTTTATCATCGGATTATTGGTCTCCTTACCCATGGGGCCGCTCAACATGCTCACCATTCAACGCACGCTCAACCGGGGACGGTGGCATGGCTTTGTCACCGGTTTGGGCGCGTTGCTCTCTGACATCATCTATGCTCTCATCACACTGGTGGGGCTGAGTTTTATGTCCGATTTCCTCACCGTACATGAAAGCGAGCTGCAGTGGCTGGGAAGCATCATCCTGATCCTTTTCGGGATCGGTGTGTATCGCACCAATCCGTTGAAAGGATGGAGGCCCGACAGGATAACGGGAGAAACACGTTATGTGAAAGATTTTGTTTCGGCGTTTCTGCTCACCTTCTCCAATGCCGCCATCATCCTGGTCTATGTGGGTCTCTATGCCCGCTTTTCGTTCAACCCTTTACCGCATGGCTGGGGATCGCTTCTTGCCGGGATGGGTGCTCTTATCATCGCGGCACTGTCCTGGTGGTTCCTCCTCTCCCTGTTTGTGTCCCGTCTGCGGAAACATTTCAACCGGAAGGGGCTGGTGCTGCTCAACAGGAGCGTCGGTTCCGTGCTGATGTTGGTGGGTGTAGCGGGGATCGTGCTCTCCGTTTTCCCGGGTTTGCTTCCCCGGTGATCGGATGACAGATGATTTGTTGTATCTGCAGGGATGATTTCGTTTACACCTGCTGGCCGATTTCAATCACTTCCAGCTCTCTGATATCGCCCTCATCCAGCACAAAACGCAGCAGGGTGCGCACACGGTGGAAGCCATACTTCCCCGCTGCACCCGGGTTCATATGCAGGCATTCCAGCTTTTTATCGTACATCACCTTCAGAATATGCGAGTGTCCCGCGATAAACAGTTTGGGGGGATGGGCATACAGCTGTGCGCGGATGGAGGGGTCGTAGCGGCCCGGGTAGCCACCGATATGAGTCATCAGCACATCCACATTCTCGAGCGTGAATCGCAGCGTCTGCGGATAGGCGGCCCGGGTCTTGTAGTCGTCGATATTGCCATACACGGCACGGAACGGTTTCAACGCCTCAAAGCGGTCGGCCAGCTCCATCGAGCCGATATCGCCGGCATGCCATATTTCATCGCAGGGGGCGAAGTAGGTCTCGTACTTGTCGTCCCAGTAGCCATGGGTATC
>WOYT01000052.1 GCA_011620695.1 Proteiniphilum sp. | reverse complement strand
CAATAATAGATCAGAGCAGGTGTCTATAAACAACAAACCATATCGCGATTTTGCCGGGTTTCTTTCGGCGAGATTCCCGTTCAAAGTACAGAAAATATCCATCAATGCCGGCTTCACCTGCCCCAACCGTGACGGCAGCAAGGGACGCGGCGGATGCACCTACTGCAATAACCAGAGCTTCAGCCCGGAATATGGGAAACCAACCAAGACCATCTCAGAACAGTTGGCGGACGGCATTGACTTCTTCTCGCGCAAGTATCCGGAGATGAAGTACCTGGCCTATTTTCAATCCTATACAAATACCTACGACCGTATCGCGTCTCTGACCGACAAATATGAGGAGGCACTGGCCTATCCCGGTGTAGTGGGGCTGATCGTGGGTACCCGCCCCGATTGTATGCCTGATGAGCTGCTCGATTATTTTGAAGCGCTCAGCAAAAAAACGTTTGTGCTGCTGGAATATGGTGTGGAATCCACCTTAAACAAAACCCTGGAACGGGTAAACCGGCAGCATACCTACGAAGAGTCCGCAGAGATGATCCGCAAAACAGCAGAAAGGAATATTCCTGTGGGCGCTCATATGATCCTGGGGCTACCCGGGGAGACAGAGGAGGATATTTTACATCATGCCCACCGGCTCTCAGAATTACCGCTGACAACTCTCAAGCTGCATCAGCTGCAGATCATCCGGTACACGGCCATGGCGAGGGAGTACAAGCTGTTACCGGAATCATTCAACCTGTTCACGCTTGATGAATACATTGATCTCTGTGTGCGCTTTGCGGAGCGGCTTCATCCCGACATCTACATCGAACGGTTCACCTCCCAATCGCCCGCGAAACTGCTTATCGCACCCGACTGGGGATTGAAGAATTACGAGGTGACCGATAAAATCATCAAAAGATTTCAGGAAAGAAACACCTGTCAGGGCAGATTATATCATCAGGAAAATGGGTTGCAGTGAGAGCTGCAGATCATTCAGCGCATGAATGGGTTCGGGTAATCACTCAAAATCACTACAAATAGTGATTGTTATTCAAAAAGGAAATGCTTTCCTTTGCATCCGGATGTCACCAGCTGACACTATCGGAAAATAATCCATGTATTCTGATCAATCAAACCATAGACCACCCTTTCTAATACACTTTTTGTGGGAGGGATTACTTCTGTTCTTTGTCTCGATGCCGGTAATGGCGAACGAGACGGATACGCTTCGGGGGGTCACACTCGACAGCATCGTTGTGTCAAGTATCAAGCTCCCACACGCCGCCTGGCGGATACCCTCAGCCTCAACCGCTCTCGACGGCACCACCCTTCAACAACGCCAGCTATACGACATGAAGGATTTCACTGCCACGGTTCCCAACTTTATCATGATCGATCGTGATACACGACTCACCTCCTCGGTGTTCGTAAGAGGCGTCGGCTCACTGATCAATGCTCCGGGGGTGGCGATGTATGTGGACGGCATCCCCCACTTCGAGAAATCATCGTTCGACATCAACCTGGCAGATATCGAAAAGATTGAGTTCCTGCGCGGTCCACAAGGCACACTCTACGGTCGCAACGCGATGGGTGGCATCATCCTGGTACAGACCGCCTCACCCTTCCGCAAACAGGGTACACGCGTGCGGCTCACTTACGGCAGCTACAACGAGACCCGCATCACGCTGTCGCACCGCCAAAAACAGGGGGAACACTTTGCCTGGGGGCTCACGGGCGACTACCATCATTCCGACGGCTTCATCCGCAACCAATACAACGGTGAAATGGCCGACCGGCTCAACGCCGCCTCGCTGAGCAACCGCCTGGAGTGGCGTCCCCGCCCCAACCTGAGCTTCCGCCTGCAACACGGCGTGGAGCAGGTGAAACAGGGAGCCTTCGGATACGGAACAGTGAACAGTGAACAGAACGATGTCGATTCTGTATCGCTCAACCACCCCAGCTATTACGAGCGGCTGATCTACGATGCAGGGTTGCAAGCCGACTACCATACACCTTACTTCTGGCTCCGGTCGCAAACCAGCCTGCAGCTGCTGGATGACACCTACGAAGTGGACCAGGATGCATCACCCCGCGACCTTTACTATGCCGTACAAGGGGAAGAGCAGCGATTGGTTTCTGAAGAGATGAACCTCCGCGATGTAACAGAGGGGATCTATGGCTGGAACTTCGGGCTGTTTGCCTTTCACCATGCCATCCACAGGAGTACCGACGTCTTCCTCCACATGGCGCAGCCACCCTATCAGCTGGAGAAGCGCTACAACGACAAAAACAGCGGCATCGCGCTCTACCACCAGTCGGAACTGCAGATCACACCCCGGCTGACACTCGAGGGTGGAATACGGTACGACTATGAAAAGGCCAACTCGATCCACCACGAGAACAAGCTTACGGGCGACAGCGTGCTGTTGCGCAACCAGTATGACTCACCCCTCAGCTTTTCGCAGTGGACTCCCAAGGTAACACTCCAGTACCATTTCAGCGGCGACGATCAGCTCTACGCCACCTGGGCGAAAGGGTATAAAACAGGAGGATTCAATACGGTATTCGAAGAGGAGAAGGAACGTACCTTCAGCCCGGAAAAGAGCTGGAACTATGAGATCGGGGGCAAGGTCGCTTTCTTCCAGAGAAAGCTATTAGCGGAAGCAGCACTCTTCTACATTGACATCCGGAACCAACAGGTAAAACAGCTGCTCGACCTGCAGGGGGTGAAGATCCGCAACGCGGGACATTCTATCAGCAAGGGGGCAGAGCTCACGCTAAAAGTGCTGCCATCGGAATTCTCCCGGATTCATCTCACCTACGGCTACACCCATGCCACCTTCAGCAGCTATACATACAGCAACGAAGAAGATTACTCCGGCAACTATCTGCCATTTGTCCCCCGTCATACGTTATCTGCAGGCGCAGACTTCTCCGTACCCTTCACCTCTGCCCTCTCCGACCGTTTGCTGTTGCAAGCCGGCTACACGGGCATGGGAGAGATCTACTGGCACGAGAATAACCGGGTGAAACAACCTTTTTATGGCCTGCTGAACGCCAGCGCGGGCGTGGAAAAGGGAAAACTGAATCTCACGCTCTGGGCAAAGAATATTTTAAACACCAGGTACCTGGGATATTATTTCGAATCCTCCGGCCGCCAGCTCGGGAAACCGGGGAGACCTTTCACTGCAGGCATCAGCCTGGGTTATTCATTGCAGAACGAATGAAACGATCAATCACAGTCAATCTCTTTACTTTTTTCACACTCTACATCGCGCAATCTATCCCGATGAGTTTCTTTTCGACTGCGCTGCCGGTGCTGATGCGGCAGGGTAATTACTCCCTCTTCGCCATCGCTCTGCTGAAACTGATCAAACTGCCCTGGATCCTGAAATTTCTTTGGTCGCCTCTTGTGGACAGCAGAACGGAATCAATCAGGGATTACAAACGATGGATCTTCGGAGCAGAAATTGTGTATGCTCTGATCATTTTCGGGGTTGCCATGCTCAATATCGAGACCAATTTCACCCTGATCTTCCTGCTGATACTGCTGGCTTTCGTCTCATCGGCTACACAGGATATCGCCACAGATGCCATGGCTGCCCGCTCTTTCGAACGCAAAAACAGCAGCCTGCTCAACAGCATGCAATCGATGGGCTCATTTACCGGAAGTATGGTGGGCGGTGGTTTTCTACTGTTGCTCTTTCACCGTATCGGATGGTCCCGCCTGCTGCCCTGGTTAGCCATCTTTGTACTTGTTGCACTGATTCCCCTGGCAATGAACAAAAAAATCACGCTCCAGGGACGACATAGCAGCCGAAAAGCTTCTCCCCGTGATATGTGGCTCTTCTTCACCCAAAGAAAGATATGGAGACAGATTCTGTTTCTCACGCTCTTCTATGCCGGACTGATCGGCATTCTCTCCTCCCTCAGCCCCTACCTGGTGGACAGGGGATACCAGATGAAAGAGATCGGTGCCATGGTGGGCATCTTCGGTGTATCCACAGGCATCTTATTTGCATTCTTAGCCGGCATCTTCATCCGTAAAGCAGGGAAGCTGCATTCCCGGAAAATCATCTCTGCCTGTATTCTGCTCCCTTCAGCCTATTTCCTCTGGCTCACACTCAGCAACGTGCACAGTCACGTGCTGGTACTGATTGGAATCGCATTGGTGTGGGGTGCGTATGGCATGGCCTCCACCGTGATCAACACCTCAGCAATGGATATCGTACGTGAGGGCCGCGAAGGGACCGATTTCACCCTTCAGATCGTGCTCACCCATCTCAGCGCCATGATCATTTCACTGGTAAGCGCCCGCGTGGGTGATCTGCTGGGTTATCAGGGATTGTTTGCCATGGAATTGACACTTGCGGCGATTTCGTTTATTTTTGTACTTCTTATCAAACCATTCCATGATGAAAAAATGGAAAATATATGACCTATGGATCCTCTGTTAGCCCGATACAATGTCCCTGTGCCGCGATACACCAGCTATCCGCCGGCCAATTTCTTTCGCGATGACTATGATGAAGATGATCTGGTCAGGGCAATCGAAGCATCCAACCAACAGGAGCCCGCTCATCTCTCTTTTTACATCCATCTCCCCTATTGCAACCGCATGTGTCACTATTGTGGCTGCAACGCCTACCCGCGGACTAAAAAGAGTAACGACAGGGAGTATGCGGATGCCGTGATGCGGGAGATAAAGCTGGTGTGCAATCACATCGACCCCAAGCGAAAGATTGCCCAGATCCACTACGGCGGGGGATCGCCTTCCACCTTCGACGTTGACCTGATCCGGGAGATCAACGATGCGCTTTTCAGTCGGTTCAGCATGATTAATGATCCGGAGATCGCGATTGAATGTCATCCTGGGTACATGCAGGCATCAGCCTATGAGCGACTGACCGATGCCGGATTCAACCGGATGAGTATCGGCATCCAGGATTTCAACCCGGCTGTGCTGAAAGCATCAAACCGTCTCCCGACACTTTTACCGATTGAGGATATCTTTTCCCTGCTGCGGGAAAAGAAAACCCGCATCAATCTCGACTTTATCTACGGGTTGCCGCTGCAGACCGTGGAGAGCTTCACCGAGACCATTGCTCAGGCGATCGACCTGGCACCCGACCGGCTGGTCACCTTTTCCTATGCCCATATGCCCCATCTCTTCCCACGACAAAAGCTGTTGGAGCGTAAGGGACTTCCCTCCGAAGAGCTAAAAGACAGGCTCTATCATGCTGCACAGGAGTTGCTGCTGGATGGGGGATACAAACAGATCGGGCTGGATCACTACGTAAAAGAGGAGGATGAGCTCTTCCGGGCACTGAGCAGCGGCACCCTGCACCGCAACTTCCAGGGATACTGCACCCGTCGTACCACGGGACAGGTATATGCTTTCGGCGTCACCGCCATTAGCCAGCTGGCAGGGGCCTATGCACAGAATACCAAAAGCATAGAAGAATATATACAAACGGTTAACAGCGGACATATTCCGGTGATGAGAGGGTACACGCTGAACGAGGAGGAGCAAATTACCCGCGAGGTGATCACCGCTCTGATGTGCAACGAGAAGATCCGCTGGCAGGAGCTCGCAGAGCGACTTCACCTTACCAAAGAGGAGGTGCAGGCGATGACCGCCTACTCGGAGGAGCAGATGCGCCGCTTTGCCGACGACGGCATCATCTTCTTTGACGAGGAGCAGATCGTGATGCGGGAAAAGGGATCCCCCTTTATACGCAATGTGGCGGCATCGCTTGACAAGCTACTGATCCATAGCGATAAAACATTTTCAAAACCAATATAACTGAATTCATGGGAACAATAGAAAGAGATGTGATCATCATCGGTGGTGGTCTCACGGGACTGACCACCGCACTGCAACTGAAAAAGAAAGGTCTCACCGTAGCCATCCTCGAGAAGAGCGACCGGACCGGGGGGCAGATTGCCACCCACAGTGAACAGGGGTTTCTTTTCGAGTCGGGTCCCAACACCGGCTCCGGTGCATCGGAGGAGGTGATGGAGCTCTATCAGTCCCTCACCGGCAAGTGCGAGATCGAGTTCGCCGCAAAGGAGGCGGAGAACCGCTGGATCTGGAAGAAGGGAAAGTTTCACCCTCTCCCGTCGGGATTGATCGGTGGTGTCACCACCCCCCTCTTCACCCTGAGTGACAAGCTGCGGATCCTGGGGGAGCCGTTCCGCCGCAAGGGGAGTGATCCTGATGAGACAGTGGCAGCAATGACCGTCCGCCGCCTCGGCAGGTCGTTTCTCGACTATGCAGTCGACCCGTTCCTCTCCGGCGTCTATGCCGGTGACCCCGAGACACTGATCACCCGCCATGCGCTGCCCAAGCTCTACAACCTGGAGCAGCAGTACGGCAGCTTCATTGGCGGCAGCATCCAAAAAGCGAGAGAGGCAATGAAACAGCCTGCCAGCAAGGCCAGGAAGGGGATCTTCTCCACCCGCGGGGGCATGGAGCAACTCCCCCGGGCGATGAGCACGGCCATCGGGGGTGACCACATCTTCCTCTCCCTCACCAACGTGTCAGTCGTCCCGGACAGGGAGACCGGTCACTGGAACACCACCGCTACGCAACAGGGCAGACAGCTCTCGTTCCGTTCGCGTCACCTGGTGACCGCCACCGGAGCGCATCAATTGCCGGAAGTGCTCCCCTTTATCGATACAGCAGAAATGGAACAACTCACCCGCCTCAACTACGCACCGGTCATCCAGGTGGCTGTCGGGGTGAAGGAGCTGGCGGGGCTCCGCTTCGATGCATTCGGGGGTCTGATCCCTTCAAGAGAAAAGGAGGATTTCCTGGGAATACTGTTTCCCTCCGCCTGTTTCTCGGGCAGAAGCCCCGAAAAAGGAATGCTATTCTCCTTTTTCATGGGTGGAATGCGGAACAGCAGCTACCTGGATCTCTCCGACCGGGAGATAGAAGAAAGGGTGGTACGCTCGTTCCATCGCCAGCTTCGCTTCCCGGACAGTAAGGAACCCGACCTGATCCGTATCTTCCGCCACCGGTATGCCATCCCCCAGTATGAACGCTCCTCCGAAGAGCGCTTCCGCACGGTAACAAAGCTGGAGAAACAGTATTCCGGACTGCACATTGCCGGTAACCTGCGCGACGGCATCGGCATGGGGCACCGCATCATCCAGGGATTCCGCCTGGGAGAGGAGATTCAATAAGAGGAGGGTTACAACCGGTAGTTCCAGCTCCGGCAGGTGTACTTATCTTTCTGGAGCTGCCCGATCGCTTCGGGTGCATCTGCCGGCAGCGGCGTGACCTCTCTCTCCCCATAGTAAAGGAGAAGCTCTGCTGCAAAGATTTCCAGGAAAGCATCGATTTCCGGTGCCTCTGCCCCTTTTTCAGCAAGGTAACTGCGTATATTGGTCACCGGGCTGGGTACCGAAGCGGTCGCCTTCTTGACCGGGCTTTCGTGTTCGGCAGCCAGTGCCTGCTGCAACGCATCCAGATCGGTATCATACAACAGGGTACCGTGGTGCAGCTCCCGGTACAGCGAGACATGCGAGGCCGTACCCGATATCTTCCTTCCGTTAAGCCATAGATCCTTTCTCTTCCCCACCTCCGCCGGCACGGAGAGCGCCCGAAGCACCGCCACCACCGGCTCCAGGAAGTGAGCACTCAGCGGTGCTTCTGTCTTGTCCTGCAACAACGAATAGTTGAGGTTGCCCCGGTCGTGGTACACCGCTCCCCCACCCGATATTCTCCGTATGACGCGGATATCATGCTCGATGCAGTAGTCCTGATCCACCTCGTTCACCACCGCCTGGTTGGAACCGATGATCACGCAGGGATCGTTGCGGTAGAGAAAAAAAAAGGATTCACCTCTCCGGGTGAAGAGATACTCCTCGGCAGCCAGGTTGAATGATGGAAGGGTGGATTGGGAGACAACAATTTTCATGGGTGCAAAA
>WOYT01000032.1 GCA_011620695.1 Proteiniphilum sp. | reverse complement strand
TTTTCTTCTTTTTTTTCTGTACGCTCCAGCCGAACTTACCGATTTTCTTTCCCAGCCCGTAGTAATCCCCATGGCAATAGGCCAGCAAACCGGCCTGCTGCAAATCGAACCGACCAGTAACAGGATCGAGGTACTGTTCATCAGCTTTCACGTTGACTACCTCCGAGATAAACATATCGTGCGAGCCGAGCGGGATGATCTCCCTGACGCGACACTCGATGCAAACAGGACTCTCCTCGATCAGCGGTGCTTTCACGAGAGTAGCTTTGCCAGCTGTCAGTTTCATCTCTTCAAACTTATTGAAATCCCTGCCCGATCGCACTCCACACCAGTCGGTGGCCCGTGCCAGCGCCTCTGTGGTGAGGTTAATCACATACTCACCTGTGCGTTTGATGATCTCGTAGGAATGGCGTGATGGCCTTACTGAAATATAACACATGGGCGGATCGGAGCAGATGGTACCTACCCAGCTCACGGTGATAATGTTGTGTTCGTCGGGACTACTCCCACAGCTGATCATTGCAACCGGCAGCGGATAGATCATCGTTCCCGGTTTCCAGTCTTGTTTCATTTTTTTAGCGATTACTATAAGCTCTAAGCAATATGCTTTTGTTTATCGTTCTTATTTTTTGTATATTATACAAAAATAAGCCTTTTATGCTTAATTTTGTGTCCCCGCAAAGTTAGCAATTCCATTTTTGGTAAAGTTGGTGACCTAAGTGCCTATTACAGATAATCATTAAAAATAAATGAAAAAAAATAAGGACTTAACCAAAGTCTCGTTACTAAATTGTAAATTTGGATTGTCAATAAATAAATTTCCAACCATTGGCAAAGATAAGTCAAAAAATTAAGTCGGTCAGCCGAAAGGAAGACGTCAGTTTCGATGCGTTTAACGCATTCAACTGCATTTTTTCTATTTGGATAGGGAGGATGTTATAAAAACGTAAGTTTTGTCGTTTAATAGTGATAAAGAAACATAACATGAAAAGAACAATTCCACTAATCCTGATGCTCCTGCTCGTATGCGGAGCAACGCAAGCACAGAAACAATACAGCATCTCCTCGCCCGACGGGAGACTGACCGCTGAGGTGACCGTGGGTGAACAGCTTACCTGGAGCCTGTCGCACGACGGTGAGCAGCTGATCACCCCCTCCCCCGTATCACTTACCCTGGCCGACGGCGAGCAACTCGGTCCCGATGCCCGCGTGCGGCGCGTCAAACAGCAGAGCGCCGATGAAACCATCCCCTCCCCCTTCTGGATATCCTCCGAAGTGAAAGACAACTACAACGAGCTGCTGCTCACCTTCCGCGGCGACTGGGGCATTACCTTCCGCCTGTATGACGACGGACTGGCTTACCGCTTCCTCACCACCCGCAAGGGAACGCTCACCATCGCCTCTGAGGAGGCCACCTTCCGCTTTACGGGCGACCGGCCTGCCTGGGTGCCCTATGTGAGGGGGGGACTGGGTGGCGACCAGCTGCAAAGCTCCTTCGAGAACACCTATGTGCATACGCCTCTCTCACAGATCGACCGCGAGCGGCTTATCTTTCTGCCCTTGCTGGCGGATGCCGCAGAAGGCAAGCGGCTCCTGATCACGGAGGCCGACCTGGAGTCCTACCCCGGCATGTACCTCACCATCGATGAGCAGGCACCCCATGCTCTCAGGGGTCTCTTCGCACAGGTGCCCGCCGCCGTGGAGCAGGGAGGGCACAACATGCTGCAGATGCGTGTCACCGAAAGAGAGGCATACATCGCGAAGACAGAAGGGAGCCGCAGCTTCCCCTGGCGCGTCTGCGTGGTGGCCGACAACGATGCATCGCTGGCCGCCAGTGATATGGTCTATCGCCTGGCATCGCCCGCACGCCTGGGCGATACCTCCTGGATCAAACCCGGCAAGGTAGCCTGGGATTGGTGGAACGACTGGAACATCTACGGTGTCGACTTCAAGTCCGGCATCAACAACGATACCTATAAGTACTACATCGACTTCGCCTCGGAGCATGGCATCGAGTATGTGATCCTCGACGAGGGGTGGGCCGTCAACCTGAAAGCCGACCTGATGCAGGTGATCCCGGAGATCGATATCCCGGAGCTGGTCGCCTACGGTCGTGAACGCGGCGTAGGTATCATCCTCTGGGCCGGCTACCACGCCTTCGACCGTGACATGGAGGAGGTGTGCCGTCACTATGCGGAGGTGGGTGTAAAAGGGTTCAAAGTTGACTTCATGGACCGCGACGACCAGGAGCTCGTCGACTTCATCTACCGCGCTGCCGAGACCGCTTCACGATACAAGCTGCTGCTTGATTTCCACGGCATGTACAAGCCTACCGGCCTGAACCGAACCTGGCCCAATGTCCTCAACTTCGAGGGGGTGCACGGACTGGAGCAGCTCAAGTGGTCGCCCGAGAGCGTTGACATGGTCACCTACGACGTCACCATCCCCTTTATCCGCATGGCAGCAGGGCCGATGGACTACACCCAGGGAGCGATGCGCAACGCCGCACGCGGCAGCTACCGGCCGGTCAACTCCGAGCCGATGAGCCAAGGTACGCGCTGTCGCCAGCTCGCCCTCTACGTGGTGTTCAACTCGCCCATCAACATGTTGTGCGACAGTCCCACCGAGTACATGCGTGAGCCCGAGTCGCTCGAATTCATCGCCTCCATCCCCACTGTCTGGGATGAGACCGTGCCCCTTAGCGGCAAAGTGGGTGAGCATGTAACGCTGGCCCGCCGCAATGGCGACGATTGGTACATCGGCGGCATCACCGGCTGGGAGAGTCGCGACATGACGGTCGACCTCTCCTTCCTCCCCGAAGGGCAGTATGAGATGACCCTTTTCCGGGACGGCGTCAACGCCCACCGCAAGGGCATCGACTACCGGAAGGAGACACGAAACATTACATCCGGTGATTCCATCCGCCTGCACCTTGCCCCCGGAGGCGGCTTTGCCGCTAAACTGCGAAAAATGTAGATTCATCAAACTCAATTTATCATGCGAAAATTATTGATCCTCTTTTCTGTTTCTCTTGCCGCCAGCATGCTATATGCTCAGAAGCAGGCAGACCGCTATGCGGAGATCACCAATCCGAAGCTGCAGTACATCAACCGCGAAGAGCCGCGGTCCACCTTCTACTCATTCACGAATATAAAGGAAGCCCTTGATGCCCCTTACTCCTCCAAAGGAAGCGAGGTGGTGCTGTTGAACGGGATCTGGAAATTCCATTACACGGATCAGTTCAACGAACGTCCCAAAGAGGGTTTCCAGGATCCCGGTTTTGACGACAGCGGGTGGAGCAACATCCGGGTCCCGGGCAACTGGGAAGTACAGGGCTTTGGTGTTCCCATCTATGTGAATACCACCTACGAATTCACCTCACCGGGACACGCTCCCTACTGGGATAAACCGAATCCCCCGCTTGTTCCGGAAGCGTTCAATCCCACGGGAACCTATCGGAAAACGTTTACCCTTCCGGATAACTGGCAGGGGAAGGAGATTATCCTCTCTGCCGATGCTGCCAGAGGAGCTGCCTACTACTACCTCAACGGCGCATTTATCGGTATGAATAAAGAGGGCAAGCTGCCGGCTCGCTTCAACGTGACCGATCAGGCAAAAGCGGGTGAAAACGTGCTGGCGGTACAGATTCACCGCTGGAGCAGCGCTTCCTACCTGGAGTGTCAGGATTTTTGGCGCCTCTCGGGATTCGACCGTGATGTCTATCTTTATGCCCGTCCCAAACTGCATCTGGCAGATATCTTCGCTCGTCCGGGCCTCAATGCCAACTACACCAACGGAGAGTTTGCGCTCGACGTCACCGTGGCTTCCCCGGAAGGGAATAGCCGCCCATTCACCGTCACCTACACCCTGTCGGATGAGACCGGCAAAAAGGTGGCAAATGGCAGGGTTACGGGAGAAAGTGCCGGGAATGAGACCGTACATTTTGAACAAGTGATTCCCGAAGTAAAGAAGTGGAGTGCCGAGACACCCCATCTCTATACACTCGCCATTGAGCTGATGGACGAAAAGGGGAGCACCCTCGAAGCGACAGCGCTGAAAGTAGGTTTCAGGACGACAGAGATCAAAAACCGTCAGTTCCTGGTGAATGGAAAGCCCATATTGCTGAAAGGGGTGAACTTGCATGAACACAACGAACACACCGGTCATTACGTCACCGAAGAGCTGATGCGCAAAGATTTTGAACTGTTCCGCAAATACAACGTCAATGCTGTGCGTACCAGCCACTACCCGCAACAGGAACTGTTCTACAGGCTGGCCGATGAATACGGAATCTACGTGATCGGCGAGGCCAACATTGAGAGCCACGGCATGGGATACAGCCTCCGGAAAGGGGGTACATTGGGAAACAACCCGCTCTTTCTGGAAAATCACCTGAGCCGCACCATCGGCATGGTGGAACGGGACAAGAACCACCCCTGCGTCATCACCTGGTCACTGGGCAACGAGGCAGGCAACGGATACAATTTCTACGAGACCTATCGCTGGATCAAGAGCCGCGACACCTCCCGTCCCGTACAATATGAACGGGCCGGGTTGGAGTGGAACAGCGATATTTTTGCTCCGATGTACGCCGATCCCGATGAGATTGAGCGGTACGCCAACGATCCCTTATCCGACCGCCCCCTTATCCTCTGTGAGTATGCTCACGCCATGGGAAACAGCCTGGGCAACTTCACCGAATACTGGGACATCATCCGGAAATACCCGCTGCTGCAGGGGGGCTTTATCTGGGACTGGGTAGATCAGGGTCTGGTGAAAATTGATGAGGATGGCAACCGTTTCTGGGCCTATGGAGGCGACTACGGACCGACAGGTACTCCCAGTTCGGGCGACTTCTGCATCAACGGTGTGGTCTTCCCCGACCGGAGCGTGAAACCACATACCGAAGAGATGCGCAAGGTTTATCAAAATGTCTGGTTTCGGAATTTCGACCCGGCAACAGGATCCGTAGAGCTCTTCAATGATCATTTCTTCACGGATCTGAGCCGATATCGGATCACCTACAGCATCAAAGCCGGAGGAAAGGAGCTGGCTAAAGGTGAACTGAAGGCAGAGGCAGCCCCGCAGGAGACCGTAAAGGTAACGATACCCGGTTGGTCCCGCTATGCCGGCCGCGATGAACAGCTGACCGTCAACTTTACGGTTACACAGCAGGAGGAAGAACGGCTGATCCCTGCCGGCTGGGTGGTAGCCCGCGAGCAGTTTGTGGTCAACGATTACCCTGCCCTGGCAACCGGTAAGCTGAAAGCCGCCGGAGTAGAAGAGACCGGGACATCGGTGATCGTCAGCGGCCGTCGCTACAAGGCTGTGTTCGACAAACAGACCGGTCTGCTCACCTCCTACCGGGTGGACGGTACCGAATATATCGAAAACGGCGCGGGTCCACGTCCCTTCTTCTGGCGGGCTCCCATCGACAACGATTACGGTGCACGGCTTCCGCAGCGGCTCTCGGCATGGAAGGAGGCCAGCTATCAGGAACCAAAGGCTGAAAACCTGAAGATCACCACCGGCACTGAAACGACCCTCACCTACAGTTACCATTACCCCGAAGCCGGTGCCAGCAATGAAGTAACCTACACCCTTTACGACGATGGGTCCATCCACATTAGCAACCGGTTCGACGCCACCGCTTCGAAGACAGAGCTGATACCCCGTATCGGCATGCGGATGCAGCTCACCGGTGAGCTGGTGCAGGCGGACTATTACGGCAGGGGCCCCTGGGAGAACTACGCCGACAGGAAAAGCTCTGCCTTCCTCGACCGCTACACATCACCCATCAGCGAGATGGTGACCCGCTACGTGCTGCCGCAGGAAAATGGGCATCATACCGATACCCGCTGGCTGGCGCTCACCCGGGAGTCGGGCAGAGGGCTGCTTTTTGTGGCGGACGACCTGTTCGAGTTCAACGTATCCAACTATTTGCTGGAAACGATCAGCAACGGAGAATCACTCAACAACGACGCACCGGTGGGAACCGCACCCCGGAACAAGCATATCCACGACTACCGCCCGTCGGATGTGGTGGATCTTTTCATCGATCACCGCATGCAGGGTGTGGGAGGAAACACCAGCTGGGGCAAGCTGCCGTTGGAAAAGTACCTGATTCGTCCGGGTGCGGGCACGGTCACCTACGGCTTTACGCTGATTCCCATCAGGAGCAGAAATGAGATTGAGCGCCATTTTTTTTAGTTTTTCAACCGACAATTAACGATCTTTCTGGTCGCTCGTGACCACGGGCCTGCCGATATGCAAAAAATGAAGAAATCAAAAAATCTAACAGGAATTTGGCGAATGAAAAAATACAACACGGTTATCTGCACCACATGGGTCGGCATCGGCTCGCTGACACTACTGGCTGCCTGCCAAAGTAAAAAGGAGGAGCCCCGGCTGCCGAACATCATCTACATCATGAGCGACGATCATGCCTATCAGGCAATCAGCGCTTACGGATACGGACTCAACCGCACACCTAACATCGACCGGCTGGCAGAGGAAGGAGCCCTGTTTACCCGGTCGACCGTTACCAATTCCATCAGCGCCCCGAGCAGGGCCGTGTTGCTGACGGGCAAGCACAGCTTTGTCAACGGCAAGGTGGACAACGTGCAGCCGTTCGACTGGGATCAGCCCAACTTCCCGAAGCTCATGCAGGCCAATGGCTACCAGACTGCCATGATCGGCAAGATCCACCTGGACGGTATCCCCCAGGGATTTGACTTCTCCATGGTGTTACCCGGGCAAGGCCAGTACTACAATCCCGACTTCCTGATCAACGGTGAGAAGATCCGAAAGGAAGGGTACTGCACCGATATCATCACCGAAGCGACCCTCGACTGGCTGAAAAATAAACGGGATCCCGGGAAGCCGTTCTGCGTGCTCTATCACCAGAAAGCGCCGCACCGTAACTGGCAGCCGGCACCGGAGTATCTCACCCTCTTCGACGACGTCACCTTTGATCCTCCCGTCACCTTCTTCGACAATTACGAAGGACGGGGAAGGGCCGCAAAGGAGCAGGAGATGCAGATCCACGGGCATGCCACGTGGGGACACGATTTTAAAATGATCGTGGATCCGAATGGCGACAGCACCGGCTTTCACCGTGAGCTCGACCGGTTCACACCGCAGCAACGCGCAAAGTGGCTGGCAGCTTATACGCCCAAAAACGAAGCGTTCAAAGCCAGTTACCCCCACCTCACCGATGAGGAGATTGCCCTGTGGAAGTACAACCGGTACATCAAGGATTACCTGCGCACCATCCAATCGGTGGATGACGGCGTGGGTCAGCTTCTCGACTACCTGGACGAGGCCGGGTTATCGGAAAACACCATCGTGGTGTACACCTCCGACCAGGGATTTTACCTGGGCGAACATGGGTGGTTCGACAAGCGGTTCATGTATGAAGAGTCGTTCCGGACGCCGTTGTTGATCCGGTATCCCAAAGAGATCAAGCCCGGTACTGTTGTCGACAAACTTGTTCAAAACCTCGATTTTGCACCCACCCTTCTTGATTATGCCGGCATCACCCCTCCGGACGAGATGCAGGGAGAATCGTTCCGGGAGCTGGTAGCCGGGAAAACAGGCGAATGGCGTGACGCGGTCTATTACACCTATTACGAGTATCCTTCGGTGCACATGGTAAAGCGCCATTATGGCGTGGCTACGGAACGATATAAGTTGATACATTTCTATTACGACATTGACGAGTGGGAACTGTATGACCTGCACACCGATCCGATGGAGATGAGAAATGTCTATGACGATCCCGCCTATGCCGCTGTGCGTGAAACGATGCACAAGAAACTGGAAGAGCTACGGAAAAAGTACGGGGACAGTGATGAGCTGAACAAGAAGTTCCTGAAAGAATACCTGAAACGGTAAATTTGTTAAAAGTGATCCGCCTGGGGCTCGAACCCAGGACCCCATCCTTAAAAGGGATGTGCTCTACCTGCTGAGCTAGCGAATCAGCCTGAATGCTTTCTTTCAAAAGCGAGTGCAAAGATAAAACCTTTATTTTACTTTAGCAACTGTGAATGCCATAAAAA
>WOYT01000089.1 GCA_011620695.1 Proteiniphilum sp. | reverse complement strand
GGGTGTCATAAAGCGGCTGTAGTCGCGGGTCACCACATCCCACATCACCACGGTGTATCCCGCTTTCTGCAGGGCGTAGTTCTGCGCCACACGCATATGGCCGTGGGGTGGGCGAAGCAGCCGTGAGTCAATCAGCTCCGCAGCTTTGGCGCTGTTCTCCAGGAGGAACCGGGTGCGATGTTTCCACCCTTGCACATGGTTGAAGGTGTGGTTGCCGGTTTTGTGGCCTCTCTCCAGCAGTTGTTGGTAGATCCCGGGATACTTCCGCACATTGTCTCCCACGCAGAAGAAGGTGGCTTTGATGCTGTGCTGGTCGAGCAGATCGAGCACCCAGGGTGTCACCTCCGGGATGGGGCCATCGTCGAAGGTGAGATAAACCGTTTTCTGCTCTTCATCATTGATGCGCCAGAGTGAACCGGGGTAGAGATGTCTGTAGAGCAGCGGGGGTTGTTCAATCAACATGGTTGCTTGTCGGATTTAGCGTGAAGAGGGGCACTCAAGCCGGACTGCTGGTCGCTCAAGTGCCCCTGCTGATTTTTATTCTGTCGGACTGCTGTTGCTATACTGTTCCAGTAGTTTTGGGCTATACTGCTGCATCATGTTAAGCGCTTTCTGCATCGTCTCCTCCTCAGTGGAGCGGAAGATCGTATCACCGGCTGGTGTAGAGTAGTAACTGCGCACGGAGCTGTCGGTGATCTCCCGCAGAATCAGATCGCCCACGTAGGTGATGCCCTGGGCATAGAAGAACCGGGCACGTTGCAGCAGGTTATCGACTGTTGCACTGTATTGATCCCGGTCATATTGCTGGTAGATGGCAGCAATCAGCAGGGAGGGATTGATGTTGTTATAGATGATGTCGGAAAGCGTGTTGGAGATCTGTAGCGGGTTCAGGCGCGCAAACCAGTCGAGGTTGGCATTGATGCGCTCCTCAATCTCGCTGATGATGGTTGTTGCTTTCTCCTCTTCTCCCAGTCGATAATAGGCCCTGGCAAAGAGCAGGCCGTCCGTACCGTAGGGTACTGCTGACGAGGGCATCACACGGTTGGCTTTGTCGAGCGCAGCCAGCGCCTTATCGTTCTCTCCCTCTTCCAGCAGGGCGTTGATCAGCTGGGTGAAGTAGAGGCGGAAAGTGGAGATCATCCTCCTGTTGGTCTCGTCGAGGTAGATGTCGGGATCCTCTTCCAGTCCCCCGAAGCGGAACTTGTTCATCATGTTGTCATAGGCCGCCACCGTGTTGACTCCATTGCTGAGCGGCGTGCCCGGCACCACCTGGTAGGAGAGCCCGTTGAGTGAGAAGTTGCTATCCTGGAGGTTCATGAACAGGCTGGGGGTGATGGTGGTGGCAAAGTGAATGGGCCGTTTCCAATGATCGTCGTTGATGTTGGTCAGCATCTCCAGGATCATCAGCTCCTGTCGGTAGAGCGCCGATTTATCGCCCAGGTTGATTAACATGCTGCTTCCCGGCTTCGCATGTAGCGCCTTCCAGTCCACCTTCGCCGTATCCACATCCAACCTCAGCAACTTGCCGGGTATGATCTGGGTCTCACCGGTGTTGAAAGGGTTGTTGATCTTGCTGTTCTTTCCCTCGCGTAGATTCTCCATGGTCTGTTTCAGCGAGAGGGTGTCTCTGAACGCGTTCACATCGTAGTAATTGCCAAAAGAGACCGGCGGGATGTTGTTTTGGCGCAATACGTTCTCGATCTCCTGGCGGGTGAGCACGAACGCGGCACTGCCCTTCTCGCCATAGTAGGCTTCTTGGGACCATTTGATGGGGAGCGGTTCAGAATCATATGCCTGTCGCAGCAGTTGATCCACATACCACTCGGTTTGGAGGAAGCTGAGGTTGGTGACCCGTACGTCGGTGCGGAAGCCCTCTGTCTCCTGCACATACCAGAGCGGGTAGGTGTCGTTGTCGCCGTTGGTGAAAAGGATGCCGTTCTCACCCACGCTGTTGAGGTAATTCATGCCGGTATCCCTGGCCAGTGTACGGCCGGAGCGGTCATGGTCGTCCCAGTTCTGGGAAGCCATCTGAAGCGGCACCAGGAGCGAGGCCACTGTGGCCAGGGTTGTTGCTGCGGTGGTGTTCCGGATATATTTCCGCAGGAAGAGGCTGATGCCGGCCACTCCCATTCCTACCCAGATGGAGAAGGCATAGAAAGAACCTGCATAGGCATAATCCCGTTCACGCGGCTCGAAAGGTGTCTGGTTCAGATAGAGGATAATGGCCAGTCCTGTCATGAAGAAGAGCAGAAAGACAATGGAGAAGCTCCTGAATCCCTTTTGTTTGAGGCGAAGCTGGTAGAGGATGCCGATGATTCCCAGCAACAGTGGCAGCATATAATATTTATTGTGTCCCTTGTTGTTGACGATGTCAGGGGCAATATTGTCCTGTGGTCCCAGTCCCAGCACATGTTCATCGAAGAAAGGAATACCGGTGATCCAGTTGCCAGTGGTGATACCGCCATCGCCCTGGATATCGTTTTGCCGTCCGGAGAAGTTCCACATGAAGTAGCGCCAGTACATATAGTTGATCTGGTAGTTAACCAGGAAACGGATGTTTTGCAGGAAAGTAGGTTTGCTGTTGCGGTCGGTAACGCCTCCCCAGCGTTCATATCCGATGATGTGGTTGCGGAAAGAGGGGTTATTGGGATTGGAGTGCATCCGGGGGAAAAGCATGCTGTTGGTGTACTTGTAGTTGCTGGAAGTGCTCTTTACATAACGGTCTTTTTCCTCGGGTGAGCTTTTCAGAATTCTGCTGTAGGAAGCTTTCTCACCCGTCATGATGGCTGTTCCGTCGGCGTTTCTGGCAATCTTCGAGGCGTAGGTGGTGCCGTGGATCAGCGGTGTCTGACCGTATTGCTCCCGGTTGAGGTAGCTGCCCAGCGAGAAGATATCTTCCGGCGAGTTGAGGTCGAGCGGGGGATTGGCGCTTGAACGGATAGGAATGAGGGCGTAAGCGGAGATGCCGACCATGATCACCATCAAGGAGGACATCGCCAGATTGACAAAACGGTTGTTCATCTTCTTGTATCGGAACACAAGATAAGCTGCTACAGCTATCAGTATCAGCCATAACAGGAGATTGCTCCCGATAAAGAGGATCCCGGTAAGACCCAAGGCAATGAACAGTGCGATATGTGCTCTCTTGTCTGATCGCTTTTCTGAGGATGACTCGATCAATCCCCAGGTGATGGTGGCTACCAACAGGATCAGGTAAACAATGAGGCCACTGTTGTAAGGCATGCCGAGGCTGTTCACGAAGAAGAGTTCGAACCAGCCTCCCACCTTCGTGAAGCCGGGGATGATGCCCCACATCAATATGATGATCAATCCAAAGGAGAGCAGCAGCGAGAGTAGCCCTCCTTTCCAGGTGGGTGTTTCATTCTTGCGGTAGTAATAGACCAGTACAATGGCCGGAATACAAAGCAGGTTGAGCAGGTGCACACCGATGGAGAGACCCATCACATAGGCGATCAGCACCAGCCACTTGTCGGAGTGTGGCTTGTCGGCATTGTCCTCCCATTTAAGTATGAGCCAGAAGACCAGGGCGGTGAGCATGGAGGAGAAGGCATATACCTCACCCTCTACGGCCGAGAACCAGAAGGTGTCGGAAAAAGTGTAGATCAATGCCCCCACGAGTCCGCTGCCGATCACAGCAATCAGTTGCCCACTGGTTAATTGCTTGCTGTCGTGGCCCAGCAGCAGCTTGCGGGTCAGGTGCGTGATGGTCCAGAAAAGAAAGAGGATGGTAAAAGCGCTCATCAGTGCCGACATGCTGTTGATCATCAGTGCCACCCGGGAGGGATCGCCTGCGAACTGGGTGAAGATGTTTCCTATCAGCATAAAGAAAGGAGCACCCGGTGGGTGACCCACTTCGAGCTTGTATGCAGAGGTGATGAACTCGCCGCAGTCCCAGAAACTGGCCGAGGACTCAATTGTGAGCAGGTACACCACAGCTGCAACGGCAAAGACAATCCATCCGGTAATGTTGTTGATTAGCTTGTATTTATTCATTCCATTCTTCTCTTTGTTCGCTTCGGCATATGCCTGAATCCTACACTATTATATGAAATTTGGGCAAAGATACAGAAATCTGTTCATTCTTTCCGATCTTTTTTCTTTCATTTTACAGATTAGGATATTAAAATAGCAAAAAATTTACATTTCGATACTTTTTCAGGTCGTCGGATGTTGGGACCCCTGGACGAAGTTGGGAGAAGCATGGAGAAAGAATGTGTTATGTTAATATGATGTTAAAAAATGTCTAATGTGTTTAAAATCAATTCAATATGTTTTATAACATAAAATGGAATAACTAATTGTATATCAATTATATATAACAGGTTTCTCCTTTTTTTGTATCGGAACGAGTGAAAAAAAGAATGGTCATTATTTGGATGAGAAAGATTAAAAAGTTTACTTTGGAACTGATTAAGGAAAAAAATCTACAATTTTTAGAGTCATTTAGTAATAGTTTTTCAACCATGCAGGTTACAGTAGTACTTCTCAAACCATCTGCTGTTCAACGAGGTATCTTGGGTGAAGTGATCACACGTTTCGAAAAGAAAGGGATACAGATTGTGGGGATGAAGATGCTCTGCTTAACCGATGAGATGGTATCGGAACATTACGCGCATTTGGCACACAAGCCTTTCTTCGGCAGAATCAAAGAGTCGATGCAGGCTAGTCCGGTGGTGGCAATGGCGTTAAAGGGAGTGGATGTGATCAACGTGGTGCGACAGCTTGCCGGTGTTACCAACGGCAGAGAGGCTGCACCCGGAACAATCAGGGGGGATTACAGCATGAGTGTTCAGGAGAATATCGTGCATGCATCTGATTCACCCGAAACGGCAGCCCTCGAATTGGCACGTTTTTTTTCAGAGAGTGAAATTTTCACCTATCCTCATTTTCTTCATCCCTTTACCTATGCGAATGATGAACTGTAGGAGTAAGGTTGATGCAATGTTTTAATTAAAAACAAGAGTCAGATAAAATAGAATGGAGAAAGCTCATTTTTTTGCACAAGCACGCGTCCTGCTGCCCGCAACCTTGATGTTCTTCACCTTGAATGCTTTTTCACAAGCAGCCTCCCAGTCGCCGGAAAAAACGAGACCGGAGGTTAATCACAAGCAGTTACACAGTTCCAGTTTAACCGAACAGCCTGGTCTGTTTGCCGATGGACTGAAGTTGAAATTGGATTTGTCCGTGCTTGAGGAGGCCGTGGAACGGAGAGAGGAATTTGATCCCACAGCGATTCCTGCCGACGATATTTATGAGGGGATGTGGGTGAACCATAACGTGAACATCTATGGAAGCTTGAAGAATGCCCCCGACACATTTATTGTCAACCTTGAAAACTTCACCATGCCCGCCAATGGGTACATGACATCCAATTTCGGAAGACGGGGCAGTCGTCGTTACCATTACGGCATTGACATCAAAGCACAGACCGGCGACACCATCTATGCTGCTTTCGACGGCAAGATAAGGGTGAAGCAGTTTGAGCGGAGAGGGTACGGTTATTACCTGGTGATACGTCACTTAAACGGGCTGGAGACGGTCTATGGGCACCTCTCCAGGTACCTGGTGGAGGAGAACGAGTTCGTCCGCTCTGGTCAGCCCATTGGCCTGGCCGGTAACACGGGACGTTCTTTTGGCTCCCATCTTCACTTCGAGACACGTTTCCTGGGTAAGCCCATCAATCCCAACTTCATTATCGATTTCGAGAACAAGGTGCCTCACCATGATCAGTACCTGGTCACCAACTCCAGCTATAAAAAGACAACCCGCAGCAGCAGTGCTACCATTAAAACATCAAACGACAATTATAAAGAGTCAACCACCACCAACAACAAGTATGTGTCGGGTGATGTGAAGTATCACCGGATTAAGCAGGGTGATACCCTTGGAGCCATCGCCAGGAAATATGGCGTATCAGTCAAGGAGCTCTGTGAACTCAACAGCATCTCTTCTCGTACGGTGCTCCGTGTGGGCAAGTCGCTTCGGGTTTCATGATGCAACCCGGCCACTGAAAGTGAGAAATAGGGTACAGGGTAGCTTCCTGTACCTTTTTTTTGTCTATCTTTGTTCGGTAGAGGTTATTTTATGTTACACTATCAAGCTTTTTGAGGATGGATGCAACCAATCAGCAGTTTGACGAAGTGGCGGCTCTCTGCCGCGAGATCTTCTCGAAAAAGCTCACCGATTATGGAGCTTCGTGGCGCATTCTGCGCCCAGAGTCGGTCACTGATCAGATCTTCATCAAGGCCAACCGGATCCGTTCACTGGAGATGAAGCGTGAAAGCCGGGTGGAGGAGGGGATCTTTCCGGAGTTCATCGGCATCGTCAATTACGGGATCATCGGACTTATCCAGCTCAAGCTGGGTTATGCCGACAGCATCGATATCACAGCCGGGGAGGCCCTGGATCTTTATGATGGCTTCATGCAGCAGGCAAAGGCACTGATGGATGCCAAGAATCATGACTATGATGAAGCCTGGAGGTGCATGCGGATCAGTTCCTATACCGATCTGATCCTGATGAAGATCTACCGCACCAAGGAGATTGAGAGCAATCAGGGAAAAACCCTTATCTCGGAGGGTATAGATGCCAACTATCTGGATATGATTAACTATGCCATTTTTGGGCTGATCAAACTGCACTTTGGAGAGGAACGGGCATGAAGCTGATGTGGAATAGAAAAGGAACGGATCTTGCAGTGATGATCGCCCGTCTGTTGGTGGGGGGGCTTTTCACCTTCTCGGGCTTCGTCAAGGCGGTTGACCCGCTTGGAACCGCCTACAAGATAGAAGATTATCTGATTGAGATGGGGCTGTCGCAGTTGATGGCGCTCTCGTTGCCTCTCTCCCTGGTGATGGTGGTGTGTGAGTTCATGCTGGGGATGATGCTGTTGCTTGGACTCTGGCGCAAGGTGACTTTGCGTTTCACCGGTCTCTTCCTGCTTTTTTTCACCCCGCTCACGCTCTGGATCGCGCTGGCCAATCCGGTGGAGGATTGTGGCTGTTTTGGCGACGCTTTCAAGATCAGCAACTGGGCGACATTCTGGAAGAATATCGTGCTCCTGGCTGCCCTGTTGCTACTCTTCCTCAAACAGGAGCGGATCACCCCTCTCTTCGGGAGAAGGATGGCTCCGGCCGCGACAGGATTGCTACTGCTGTTCGCCCTGTTGTTTGCCCTGCACAACCTCAATCGGCTGCCGATGTTTGATTTTCGTCCCTATCACATCGGTGCCTCCATTCCGGAACAGATGGAGGTGGATCCGGAGTTGGCTGACATTTATGAGACCGTTTTTATCTATCAGAAAGATGGGGTAGAGAAAGAGTTCACCGAAGAGAATTATCCCTGGAACGATTCAACCTGGACATTCGTAGATATGCGCAGTCGCCTGGTGCGGGAGGGAATCAAACCGGCTATCGAAGATTTTGCCGTGACGGTGTTGTACCCGGATACAGAGAGTGGCTCGCTGACTGTGGGTAGTGACATCACCGATCAGATCTTGCTGGAACCCGATTGGCTTTTCCTGATGATCGCTCCTTCACTGGAGAAGATGGAACTGCGTCACCTGGATCAATTCAGCTTACTGCATCGCCTGGCAGAAGAGGAGGGGTATTCCTTCTACCTGCTCACCGCTTCCCCAATCGATGTGGTGGAAGCCTGGGAAGCGCGTCACCGCACTGGGTTCCGCTTTGCCATCGCCGATGAAAAGGTGCTCAAGACGATGATACGTTCAAACCCGGGACTGATGCTCCTTCGGGAAGGGGTTGTCATCAACAAGTGGGATGACAGCCAACTGCCTGATTCGTTGCCTTCTGGCGATTCTTTGGAAGCGTCGCAACTGGTGCAACGAGGCAATTGGCAACTGGGTGACACCGGTCGTCTGCTGATGCTCTCCCTGTTGTTGCTGATACCCCTGTCTCTCCTTAAATGGTTGGAAAAGAGGAGTGTCCGGCGGGAGAAAAATTGAGATAAGCGGAAATAACAGATGTAGATCGAAAATAGTAACCATTAATATTTGTATGAGTATGAGAAAGAACATTGTAGCAGGTAACTGGAAAATGAACAAGAACCTGCAGGAGGGTATCGCGCTGGCCAAAGAACTGAATGACGCGTTGAAAGACAAACCGGTGAACTGCGATGTGATCATCGGCACTCCTTTCATTCACCTGGCAAGCGTGGTAGAGGTCGTGGACCGCAACCGCATTGGGGTGGCTGCCCAGAACTGTGCCGACAAGGCAGCCGGTGCCTATACCGGCGAGGTCTCGGCAGCGATGGTGGCTTCCACCGGAGCCAAATATGTTATCCTTGGCCATAGTGAACGGCGTGCCTATTACCACGAAACACCGGAAATCCTCAGGGAGAAAGTGTTGCTGGCACTCGCCAACGGACTGACCCCCATCTTCTGCATCGGTGAGGTGCTGGAGGAGAGAGAGTCGGGAAAACATTTTGAGGTGGTGAAATCGCAGATTGAAGCCTCTTTGTTTGATCTCCCGGCCGACGATTTCGGGAAGATCATACTGGCCTATGAGCCGGTTTGGGCAATCGGTACCGGTAAGACAGCCACAGCTGCACAGGCTCAGGAGATGCATGCTTTCATCCGCACGACCCTCACCGACAAATATGGTGCAGCGGTGGCCGACAATACCTCCATTCTTTATGGTGGTAGCTGTAATGCTGCCAATGCGAATGAGCTCTTTTCCAATCCCGATGTGGATGGGGGACTGATTGGCGGTGCCTCACTGAGCGTGGACAAGTTCATGCCCATCATTGAGGCATTTTAAGTCATTAACAGAATTTTGCCACAGATTCAGCCCGAATCTGTGGTAATTCTTTACCTTTGCAGAAAAAAGAGATGCATAGATTGCCCATTCTTCTGTCTTTCCTGTTGTTGTTCATGACAACAGCGCTACACGGTCAACAGGCTAATTCAAAGAACAAGATTCTGCAGGAGCTGAACAGTGACCAGCCCGGTAAGGGGCATGTGAGGATTTACGAGGATGAAAACATCAGTGGTATCGTGGGACGCTCCATGGCTCCTCCAAGACAGATTTATACCACTCCCGATGGATCGATGCAGTACTACAAGATGCGGGGATACAAGATTCAGGTTTTTTCCGGTAACAATCAGCGTACCTCACGCGAGGAGGCCACCCGCAAAAAACAGCTCATTGAGCAGGCCTTCCCGGAGCATGAGGCAGTGGTGTTGTTTGAATCACCTTTCTGGCGACTGCGTGTCGGTAATTTTGAGAAGCGTGAGGAGGCTGAAGAGGTGATGAAAGAGATACAGAGAGCATTCCCCTCTTTTGGGCGGGAGATGTATATCGTGGTGGATGAGGTGAAGATACCGGTGCACCGTGCCGCCTCCAGTGAAAAAGTAGAAGATTGAAGCTCCCCCTAACAGAAGATCAACAGAAGATCAACAGATGTCAACAGAAGAACTGGAGAAGAACCGCTCACTGATAGCGGATCATATGCATGATATACTTTCGCTCCTGGGTGAGGATATAGACCGTGATGGGCTGATCAAGACGCCTCTACGCGTGGCCAAAGCGATGCAGTACCTGACAAAAGGATACTGGCAGGACCCGGAGGAGATCCTCCGCTCTGCCCTCTTTAAGGAGAACTATCGTCAGATGGTGATCGTGAAGGATATCGATCTCTTTTCCTTGTGTGAACACCACATGCTCCCCTTCTTTGGGAAGGCTCATGTGGCATATATTCCTGACGGGTACATCACCGGACTGAGCAAGATTGCCCGCGTGGTGGATATCTATGCCCGCCGCCTGCAGGTGCAGGAGCGACTCACCACCCAGATCAAGGAGTGCATTCAGAAGACCCTCAACCCGATGGGGGTGATGGTGGTGATTGAAGCACAACACATGTGCATGCAGATGCGGGGCGTGGAGAAGCAGCACTCCATCACCACCACCTCCGACTTTACCGGTGTCTTCCGGGAGCAAAAAACCCGCGAGGAGTTTATCAACCTGATCAAAAAATAACGTCTGTTGCGCGGAGCAACAAACGTCTGATGATAGATGCCGCCCACGCGTTTCCGCATTCAGGGCGGCTTTCTTTTTGCTTGCTTATCCTTTCTTCGACGCCCGCTTGCGCTCTGTCTCGTCGAGGATGATCTTGCGGATGCGCATGTGGTGTGGGGTTACCTCCACATATTCATCCTCCTTGATGTACTCGAGCGCCTCCTCCAGGCTGAAGACTACGGGGGGAGCCAGCTGTGCCTTGTCGTCGCTGCCGGAGGCACGCACGTTGGTCAGCTTCTTCGACTTGGTGACGTTTACCACCAGGTCGCCCTCCTTGCTGTGCTCACCCACCACCTGTCCCTGGTAAACGTCGGTCTGCGGCTCGATGAAGAAGCGGCCGCGGTCCTGCAGCTTGTCGAGCGCGTAGGCGTAGGCGTTGCCCGACTCGCCGGCAATGATGGAACCGTTCTGCCGCTTTTCGATGACACCTTTCCAGGGCTGGTACTCCAGGAAGCGGTGTGCCAGGATTGCTTCTCCGGCAGAGAGCGTGAGCACGATGTTGTTCAGGCCGATGATGCCGCGTGAGGGGATGATGAACTCCATGTGCATGCGGTCTCCCTTGCTCTCCATCGAAAGCATCTCCCCCTTGCGGCGGGTGATGATGTCGATCACCTTGCTGGCCGACTCTTCCGGCAGGTTGACCGTCAGTTGCTCCACCGGCTCATAGTTCTCGCCACCGATCTGCTTGATGATCACCTGCGGCTGACCCACCTGCAACTCATACCCCTCGCGGCGCATCGTCTCGATCAGCACCGAGAGGTGCAGCACCCCGCGGCCATAGACGATCCAGGAGTCGGCATTGCCGGTCTCCTCCACGCGCAGGGCCAGGTTCTTGTCCAGCTCCCGCATCAGACGCTCGTAGATGTGGCGCGAGGTGACATACTTGCCATCCTGTCCGTAGAAAGGTGAGTTGTTGATGGTGAAGAGCATCGACATGGTGGGTTCGTCGATAGCGATGGGGTCGAGCGGCTCCGGCTTCTCCAGGTCGGTGATGCTGTCGCCGATCTCGAAGCCCTCAATGCCGATCAGCGCGCAGATGTCGCCTGAGCTCACTGCGTCCACTTTCGTCCTGCCCAGTCCCTCGAAGATGTTCAGCTCCCTGATCCGGGTCTTCTTGATGCTGCCGTCTCTTTTGCACAGGGCATAATCCTTGCCGGAGAGCAGTGTGCCGCGGTGTACACGCCCTATGGCGATGCGTCCCACATAGTTGGAGTAATCGAGTGAGGTGATCAGCAGCTGCGGGGTACCCTCCCGCATCTTCGGCGCGGGAACATGGTGGACGATGGCATCCAGCAGTGGAATGATGTTGTCGGAGGGCTTCTTCCAGTCGTCGGACATCCACCCCTGCTTGGCTGATCCGTAGATGGTGGGGAAATCGAGCTGCTCCTCGGTGGCGTCGAGGCTGTACATCAGGTCGAACACCTTCTCCTGTACCTCCTCGGGACGGCAGTTGGGCTTGTCCACCTTGTTGATCACCAGTACCGGTTTCAAACCGATTTCCAGTGCTTTCTGCAGCACGAAACGGGTCTGCGGCATCGGCCCCTCGAAAGCATCTACCACCAGCAGGCAGCCGTCGGCCATGTTGAGTACCCGTTCCACCTCCCCGCCAAAGTCGGCGTGTCCCGGCGTGTCAATGATGTTGATCTTGGTGTCGCCATAGCGTATGGAGACATTCTTGGAGAGGATGGTGATGCCACGCTCCCGCTCCAGGTCGTTGCTGTCAAGGATCAGCTCCTCCTGTTGCTGGTTCTCGCGGAACAGGTGACCGGCCATAAGCATTTTGTCCACCAGGGTGGTCTTGCCATGATCCACGTGAGCAATGATGGCGATGTTACGGATATTCTGCATAAAACAATCTTTTCTGGGTGCAAAGATACGCTTTTTTTGTGCGATAATCGTGTGGCTCAAGAGTCTTTCTTGGGTGTCGTTGGTGAAATCGTGTGAAATTGTTTTCCCGGATGGGTTTCATTTGTGAAGTACAGCTCATTTTGGTATCTTTGTCGAACGAGAAAATGTAAAATATAATCAACCCACAACGACCGATGAAGTTACCCATATTTACCCTCATGCTGACGCTTGCTCTCTGGGCCGGTAGCATGACTGGAGAGCAATCGGGGGTGATGGCACAGGAGCCACCCCTTTCTGCCAGTGACCGTATAGTTGAAGATCCCGATATTCAGCCGATGTACACCGGTGGTACCGCCGAGATGCACCGTTTCATCGCCCATACGCTCAGCTACCCGCCTGAAGCTGCGGAGCGCGATATCCAGGGATTGGTGGTCTATACTTTCGTGGTGGAGAAAGATGGGACACTCTCAAACTTCAAAATCATCCACCGTGCCGATCCCTTGTTGGATGCAGAGGCCTTGCGTATTCTGCAGCTGATGCCCCCCTGGCGACCGGCACGGCATCACGGCGAGATTGTGCGTGCCGAGAGCTATGTGCCAATGTATTTTAAGCTGAACAAACAGGCGCGCAGGGCGCCGGCCAGAAACAAACCCTCCGGGAGCGCCACCGCCCGTGCCTATGCCAAGACAGACAGGGAGATCATTGAAGAGAATGAGATCCTCACCATTGTAGATCAGATGCCCCGCTATGTGTATGGTGAGGAGGGACTGGCCGAGTTTATCGCCCACAACATCCGTTACCCGAAAGAGGCACGTCAGCAGGGCATTGAGGGACGTATTCTCTGCTCTTTCATTGTGAGCAAGGATGGTTCCATCTCCAATATCGAGGTGGTGGAGGGTCTGCACCCGCAGCTCGACAACGAAGCCATCCGCGTGCTGGGCCTGATGCCGCGCTGGATACCCGGTGAAAACGGTGGAGAGAAGGTGAACGTCAAGTGCCTGCTGCCGATCGATTTCACCATTGACGAGGAGCCTATTCCTGCAGAGTGAAGTGAAAAGTGCGGAGACCTTCCCCGGTGTGGATGAAGAGCCTGAAATCTATCGGTTGATCATCCTCACTGCGCAGGGCATCGAGTGAAAAGGAGGCATACATCTTCTCCGGGTAGCCGGGAGGATCATCTTCGCGGGAGTGACTGAACCACAAGTCGATCGATTCTGCACGGGTGTCACGAAAAAGCGCAACCCTGTGTGGTCGGCTGTGGTATTCCGTTTCAAAGATCAGGTTGAGATAACCCCCTGAGGTCCAGACGCTCTGGATCTTTACCGGATCTGCTCCATACCCTTCGGGAAAGCCTGCTGTCCGGATGCCGTCAGTAAAGATGTCACTGACAGCGTTGACGCGGATGGTGTCGCCATTCATCAGGCTGTAGTTGAGGATAACCCGCTGGCCGTTGTTGCCGGAGCAATCACCTCCCCGGAGAGGGATCAGCAGGCGGTTGTTGTCTAACCGGTAGCGACACCCATCCCTGGTCTGGATAAAGGTGGCCAGATCGACCAGGTAATCGTTCAGACGCTCCGGCTCCTCATCACATCCGGGGAGGAACAGGGAAAGCATCAATGCCATCAGCAGGTTCACCGATCTTCTCACCACAATCCAGTTTAGGGTACCAATAGACTGTTTTTCAGTGTATTGCCATACATCATCACCATCATCTCCCGAAGGAATGCATCGTCGCGGTTGGGGATATCAACTTTCCCGATCTGCTTCTCCAGGTATGCTTCGAACTGCTGGCGGTCCTCTTCATTGTACTCCTTTGCAAAACGGCGCTCACCGGTCATCATGTCATAAGCGACATAGTTCCAGGGGAAGAAGCTGTAGTTGCGGTAGATCTCCTGATCGATCATGGTTGCCACTTTCTCAATCAGCTCATTTTTGGGTGTATCGGCCGGTATATATTCCAGCAGCTTGTTGATGGGGTTGCCAAAGCGAAAATGAACCTTTCCCTTGCTACCCATGATGCCGGTGATCATGTTCTCCAGGTCATCGGCGTGACTCTTGCGGTGGGCAGGGTTGTCGCGTTTGAGCTGATATTCCCGCGCTTTAAGGTAGTCACAGGGGTCAATCTCGTAGGAGATGGCCACCGGGATGATATGCAACTCTTTCAGTGTCGCCAGGGGATGGGCACTGTCGTGTAGGGTGAGCATCTTCAGCAGACTGGTCTGTGTCTTGTCGTCTGAGTCCTTTGCTCTCCCTTCCCGTTGTGCAATCCATACCGGCTGAGAGCGGCTGACAACCGTGTCATGAATATAGTCGGAGAGGAGCTTTGATACCTGCAGCATCTGACGTACCGAGACCCCTCTTTTCACGATAAAGCTCTTGTTGAGGCGCACCAGTTTTTCTATCCAGGGGTAGATGAGCAGGTTGTCACCAATGGCAATCTCGGTTGTGGGCATTGCCTTTTCGAACATCAGGATGTTGAGGAAAGCGGCATCGAGTACAATGTCACGATGGTTCGAGATGTAAAGGGAGCCTTTTTGCTTATCGGTATGTTCCCATCCGAACCCTTTCAGTTCGGTCGTGGTTTTTCCGATCAGCTGCTTCATGACCGGGTAGATGATGTTGCGTTGGAACGCATCCTTACTTTTGCAGTCTCCCAGGGCAGCGATGAACTGCTCCCAGGTGAAAGGCTTGATGAACGGTTCAGCAGCTCGCCGGAAGAGAGGGTCGGCGATCAGTGAAGAGATGGCTTCCTCCACCTCGCTGTCGTGGAGGGGGCGGATCTCATCAAATTGGTTGGTTGGGGTTACTTCCATCTCATTTTACGTGTTAGCGGTTTTTAGTGAGTCGTGAAAGCTGATTCAATGAGCTCGGAGAAGATATTGGTCATGGAGATGCCGGCAGCAGCAGCCTGCTGCGGAATGAAGCTGGTGGGGGTCATGCCGGGGGTGGTATTCACCTCCAGTAACACGGGGCGCTCTCCGTCCAGAATATAGTCGGCACGAATGATGCCGCGGGCACCCAACAGGCGGTAGATGCGTGCCGTGGTCTGTTGCACAGACTGTGTCATCGACTCCGGAATGGGTGCCGGTGTGATCTCTTCCACCTGGCCGTTATACTTGGCATTGTAGTCGAAGAACTCGTTGTGGGTGACCACTTCGGTAAGCGGGAGCATGGTGAGTCCCTTGTGGGTGCCATAGCAGCCACAGGTTACCTCCCTGCCGGCTACAAACTGCTCCACGATCACCTCAGCTGCCTCGGTGAAAGCTTCGGCAATGGCTCTTTCCAGGGCCGATTCCTCTTTCACCTTGGTGGTGGCAAAACTCGATCCTCCCACGTTGGGTTTCACAAAGAGCGGCAGTCCCAGCGATGAAAGGATCTGTTCCTTAGTGAATGGATCCTCTCTTCGCAGCAGGATGGAGCCCGGAACCTCGATGTTGAAGCTCTTCAGGAAATGGTTACAGGTGAACTTGTTGAAGGTGAGGGCAGAGGCCAGCAGGCCGCAGCCGGAGTAGGGGATACCGATCATGTCGAAGTAACCCTGCAGGGTGCCATCTTCCCCCGGCGTACCATGGATGGTGATGTAGGCATAGTCGAACCGTACCACTCCCTCACTGGTTGTGATGCTGAAATCGTTTTTATCTACCGGGAGCAGGGTGCCCTGATGGTCGGCCATCCATCCTTCCCGATCGATTCTTACTTTCCAGATGTGATAGCGTTCCTTGTCCATGAACGAGCAGATGCCCGCGGCGCTCTTCTCCGAGACCACCTTTTCGGAGGAGTAGCCTCCCCAGACAATGGCTATGTTTCGTTTCATCATTATGTTAAACTAAACGGTTGATCCTGTTGTACCTCTCGATGCCGTGTAGCTGCGCCAGCGGTCGATCACCTGCTGCATGTCATCGGGGATCCCGCTCTCCAGGTGAATCTCCTCGCCCGTCACCGGGTGAATGAACCCCAGCGTGCGGGCATGCAGACACTGCCGCGGGCAGAGAGCAAAGCAGTTATAGACAAACTGTTTGTATTTGGCAAAATGGGTGCCCCTCAGTATCTCGCTGCCGCCATAACGCTCGTCGTTGAAGAGAGGGTGACCGATCTGTTTCATGTGCACCCGTATCTGGTGGGTGCGACCGGTCTCCAGACGGCACTCCACCAGCGTCACGTAACCAAACCGCTCCAGGACACGGTAGTGGGTCACCGCCGGCTTGCCCTGCTCTCCCTCTGGAAAAACACGCATCAACATGCGGTCTCTCGGATCTCGCCCGATGTTGCCCACGATGGTGCCGCTGTCTTCCGACAGGTTGCCCCACACCAGCGCCACATAGAGACGTTTGGTCTCCTTGTTGAAGAACTGGGCCGAGAGGTGGGTCTTCGCTTCGGGTGTCTTGGCCACCAGCAGCAGTCCCGAGGTATCTTTGTCGATGCGGTGCACCAGTCCCAGTCGCGGGTCGTCCAGCTCTTTGATCTCTTCCCCATAGAGGTGGTAGGCCACAGCATTGACCAGCGTACCGCTGTAGTTGCCGTGACCGGGGTGTACCACCATGCCGGCCGGCTTGTTGATCACCATCACTGCCTCATCCTCATAGACGATGTCGAGCGGGATATTCTCCGGGAGTATTACCAGCTCATGACGGGGACGGTCCATCACAATGGTGACCACATCGAGTGGTTTCACCTTGTAGCTGGCTTTGACCGGCTCGCCGTTCACCCGGATGCAGCCGGCATCAGCCGCTTGCTGAATACGGTTGCGTGAGATCCCCTCGATCCGCACGGCAAGGAACTTGTCGATTCGCAACTGGCTCTGTCCCTTATCCGCTACAAACCGGTAGTGTTCATATTGCTGATCCTCCTCCCGGCTCTCACCGGCATCGCTCTCCTCTTCCGGAAGAAGGTCTTCATCATCCAATTGGTCGTAACTCACAAGTCAGCTCTTTAAAAAAAAGTATCATCGATGGCTCCCTCACCCGGGTTGCCTCTATGCTCGTTTCCTGTCTGTTGCTGCAGCAGTGAATCGCTCTCCATCGCTTTGGTGACCACCAGTGTCAGGGGTGAGGCGGCCGGTACTTTCTCATCCGCTGCCAGGACCCTGCCCCGGTATTTGACCGCCACCACCAACCCCTCATATTCAGAGGGGATCTCTTCGAGGGCGATCTGGCTGAATCCCATGGAGGTGAGCATTGCCGTGGCCTGCCGTGTGGAATAATCTACCAGTCCGGGTACCGCCACCATCTGCGGCGTTCGGGAGTAGATGGTGATGTAGATGGCTCTTCCCTCTTTCACCTTGTTCCCCGCCTTGGGGGTTTGATCGATCACGGCTCCGGGAACACCATCGCGAAAATAGACCGAGTCCACGACCTCGGCATGCAGCCCCTTGGCACGCAGCAGTCTGTCGGCCTCCTCGGCCTGTAGTCCCTCGAGTGAGGGAATCTCCACTTGTTGCCCGTGACGGGTGTAAACGTTGAGAAACAGCAGTGCCAGAAGCACCAGCAGGAGGCCACTGGCTGCAATCATCAGTAGATTTTTGATGATGCTGCCTCCAAAGCCGTTCGTCAGGGATTGTTTTTTTCTCATAACGATCAATCGGTTTGCCGGATAAGTCAAATCCTCTACAAAAATAGGAAAAAATAATGGCAGTGTGTCGGTGTAGGATGGAAAAAGAGGAATCTTCCGGAATATTGGATGAGTTATTTGGGATCAAAAAAACAGGAATAAGCAGTGAGGCCTATTCCTGTTTTTTCTGCGGATTGTAGTCTTCAATCTCAATATTCGTCGGAAACAGACAACTTGGTTCGTCCCTTGGCACGGCGTGCAGCAAGTACTTTTCTGCCGTTCTTGGAAGCCATGCGGCTGCGGAACCCGTGTTTGTTCTTTCTCTTTCTGTTTGAGGGCTGGAATGTACGTTTCATATGAGATATTGTTTATGTGTTGCGTTTTGAATTTACGGGCTGCAAAAATAGATAAAAAATATGAGGAATCCAATTATAAAAGGATAAAAAAATCATTTTTAGCTCCTTTTGAAGCTGTAGAGCAGATTGAGGAAAATATTTAGGGGAAAAATAAAAGAATTATTTTGCACTTTCACAAAAAGGCTCTATATTTGCACCCGCAATTGAGACAGCAAGCTGTTTAGCCAGGGTTTACGCCCCTTGAAAGGCCCATTCGTCTATCGGCTAGGACATCAGATTTTCATTCTGGAAAGAGGGGTTCGATTCCCCTATGGGCTACCAAAAACAGAAAAAATTAAACATACATACATACGCGTCAATCAAAATGGCAAATCACAAATCATCAGAAAAAAGAATCAGGCAAACCAAGGTACGTCGTTTAACCAACCGGTATGCTTTCCGCACCACCCGTAACAGCGTGCACAAGTTTCGTAACCTGACCTCGAAAGAGGAGGCGGTAAAGTTGTACCCTGAAGTTTGTTCCATGTTGGATAAGCTGGCGAAGAAGAATGTCATTCACCAGAACAAGGCCAACAACCTGAAATCGAAGCTGGCTGCACATGTGAACAGCTTAAGCTGATTGCTGCCAACGCATACTGATAGAGAGCCGGACAGGATTGTCCGGCTTTTTTGTGCGTAAGGATAGCTACCGGACAATTTGTTTTCGTTGTGAAGAGCAAGGGCAGCCATCGATGATGAGTTGTAATGTCGTTGACTTCATGCAGTTGATGATTCAGGCGGACCTCTGGTCCGTTTTTTTTGTTTCTGTACGCCGATGAATAGCGCTAAAAAAACAAAAAGGGTTGCCAGAGAGGCGTTTTTTTCGTATATTTGTTCGTTTTTAAACAATCGGGAGGTGCCTCCGTAAGGCATTCAATTATAAAGGGATATAAATTAGCAAAAGAATATGTCAGAAGAAGAAAAAAATGTGGCCAGCGGGAACTATTCCGCCCAAAATATACAGGTACTGGAAGGTCTTGAGGCGGTTCGCAAACGCCCGGCCATGTATATCGGTGATGTGAGCGAGAAAGGATTGCACCACCTGGTCTATGAGGTGGTTGACAACTCGATCGACGAAGCCCTGGCCGGTTACTGCAGCGAGATCAATGTGATCATCAACGAAGACAACTCTGTCACGGTAAAGGATAACGGTCGCGGGATACCGGTTGACTTCCACGAGAAGGAGAAGAAATCGGCACTGGAGGTGGTGCTGACGGTGCTCCATGCCGGTGGTAAGTTCGACAAGGGTACCTATAAGGTTTCCGGAGGGCTGCATGGTGTGGGTGTTTCCTGTGTGAACGCGCTCTCAATATATCTGAAAGCAGAGATACACCGTAACGGCAAGATATATGTGCAGGAGTATTCACAGGGCAAGCCATATGCTGAAGTCCAGATCGTGGGTGAAACCAATGAGACGGGTACCATCATCACTTTCAAGCCCGATGACACCATCTTCACCGTCATGGAATACCGTTACGACATACTGGCCACCCGCCTGCGTGAGCTGGCGTTCCTGAACGCGGGATTGACACTGACGCTCACCGACAAACGTCATCCAAGGGAAGACGGATCGTTCAAGACCGAACGATTCTATTCTGAAACAGGCCTTGAGGAGTTCGTGCTTTACGTTGATAAGAACAAGGATTCGCTCATCCAGGAGCCGATCCATATCGTCACCGAGAAGAACGGCATCCCGATCGAGATCGCGATGACCTACAATGACACCTACAACGAGAACATCTTCTCCTACGTAAACAACATCAACACCATTGAGGGGGGTACTCACCTTACCGGTTTCCGCAGGGGACTCTCCCGTACGCTGAAGAAGTATGCCGAGGACTCCAAGATGCTGGATAAGGTGAAAGTGGAGATCAGCGGTGATGACTTCCGGGAAGGGCTCACCGCGGTACTCTCGGTGAAAGTAGCCGAGCCGCAGTTCGAAGGACAGACCAAGACCAAGCTGGGGAACAGTGATGTGATAGGAGCAGTAGATCAGGCCATCGGCGAGGCACTGAAATATTATCTTGAGGAGCATCCCCGAGAGGCGAAGCTGATCGTGGAGAAGGTGATCCTGGCAGCCACGGCTCGTCAGGCAGCACGCAAGGCTCGTGAGATGGTGCAGCGCAAGTCGCCCCTCTCTGGCGCCGGACTGCCGGGTAAGCTGGCGGATTGCTCCAGCAAGGATCCCGAGGTGAGCGAGATCTTCCTGGTGGAGGGTGACTCTGCGGGGGGTACCGCCAAGCAGGGCCGCAACCGTATCTTCCAGGCTATCCTGCCGCTTCGCGGTAAGATCCTTAACGTGGAAAAGGCGATGCCACACAAGGTGTTGGAGAGTGAAGAGATCAAGAATATTTATACGGCACTTGGGGTTACCATCGGAACCGAGGATGACTCCAAAGGACTCAACATTGCCAAACTTCGTTATCACAAGATCATACTGATGACGGATGCCGACGTCGATGGGAGTCACATCGACACGCTGATCCTCACCTTTTTCTTCCGTTACATGCGGGTGCTGATCGAGAATGGTTATGTCTATATCGCCACCCCACCTCTTTACCTCTGCAAGAAGGGGAAGGTGGAGGAGTATTGCTACAGCGAGCGACAGCGCAGGGATTTCATTGAAAAGTATGGCGACGGCAACGAGAATGCGATTCACACACAGCGATACAAAGGTCTCGGGGAGATGAACGCCGAGCAGCTCTGGCAGACCACGATGAATCCCGAGAACAGGCTATTGAAACAGGTAACCATTGAGAATGCCGCCGATGCGGATATCATCTTCACCATGCTGATGGGTGAAGAGGTGGGACCGCGGCGCGAATTTATCGAGGAGAATGCCACCTATGCCAATATCGACGCATAAGTAACTGCCCCGTGACAAGATGAAAAGACCACCCGCCCTCAAACAAGATGACAGAGCAGTGATCCTTTCCCCTGCGGGAAGGATCGAAGCGCAGCCGGTGTATGGGGCGGCTGACTTGTTGAGCAGATGGGGCTTGCAGCCCCAGATTGCCCCTCATGCCCTTGGGAACGCTGGTCGTTACAGTGGCAATGTGGAGGAGCGGCTGGCTGATCTTCAGCAGGCGATGGACGATCCTGCTGTGCGGTTGATCCTTTGTTCCCGCGGTGGTTACGGGGTGGTTCATCTGCTTTCGCACCTCGATTTCACGCGGATCCGGTTGAACCCCAAATGGGTGGTGGGTTACAGCGATATCACCGCCCTGCACGCTGCTCTTCAGTTGCAGGGTATTGCTTCACTGCACGCTCCCATGGCTAAACATCTGGCGGAAGAGGGAGTGCATGACAGGGCAACCGGCTATTTGAAGGATATCCTGTTCGGCAAACGGGTGAGCTATCAGATTCCTCTCACTGCCACATCCACCCTGAACCGGAGGGGCTTGGCTGCCGGACGACTTTTCGGCGGTAATCTGTCGGTTTTCACCTCTCTGCTTGGCACAAAATTTGCGAAAATACCCAAAGGAGGCATCCTCTTTCTGGAAGAGACCGGTGAGCTTCCCTATAAGGTGGACAGGATGATCCATCAGCTGCAGCTTGCCGGTGTCTTCGACAGGATTGGCGGTATGATTGTGGGACAATTTACCGAATATGAGGAGGATAATCAGATGGATGCTCCTCTTTTGCAAGTGATCCGGAAGGTTGTGGAGCGGTATGATTTCCCGCTCTGCTTCGGCTTTCCTGTGGGGCATGTGAAGGAGAACTACCCGCTGATTGCCGGGTTGCGGGCAGAACTCACCGTAGCGGAGCAGTCGGTCACCTTCACGCAATAAAAAGATAAGAGTGGAAATCATGATGATAAGTACAGAGCTATTGTTGCTGACCGGTTCGGTATTGTTCTTTATCAGCATGCTGTTGGGTAAGGCTGGCCACCGTTTTGGAGTGCCCGTCTTGCTGTTGTTCCTGTTGGTGGGGATGGTCTTCGGATCCGACGGTTTCGGTCTGTTATTTGAGAACGTGCAGACAGCCCAGATCATCGGCACCATCTGTCTGTCCATCATACTCTTTTCGGGTGGACTGGATACGAAATTCAGGGAAATCAGACCGGTGATTGGACCGGGCGTGGTGCTGGCTACCCTGGGAGTACTGATCACGGCACTGCTGACAGGCTTTTTTATCTGGTGGCTCTCGGGTTTCATGTTCGCAGGTATGGGCATAAGCCTGCTGACGGCCATGCTGTTGGCTTCCACCTTTTCATCCACCGATTCGGCATCGGTGTTTGGCATCCTCCGCTCCAAAGGGTTGGTACTGAAGAACAATCTGAGGCCACTGCTGGAGCTGGAGAGTGGTAGCAACGATCCAATGGCCTACATGCTCACCATCCTGTTCTTAGGCATTATCCAGTCGGGTAACAATCCTCAGATCGGTCATGTATTGCTGACCATTGTGATACAGCTCGTGGTGGGTGCCGCCAGCGGCTACCTGGGTGGGAAGGCTGCAGTGAGCATCATCAACCGTATCCGGATGGAGAACGCCTCTCTTTATCCGATACTCCTGCTCATATTGGGGATTTTTGTTTTTTCAGCTACCTTTTTCTTGCATGGGAATGGTTATCTGGCTGTTTATATAGCGGGGCTTGTGATCGGCAACTCCAGATTTACACACAAACGTACCTCCATGAAATTCATGGATGGATTTGCCTGGATGAGCCAGATCCTGCTCTTTCTCACGCTGGGACTCCTGGTCAACCCGGTTGAGCTGATCGACGTACTGATACCGGCACTGATCGTCTCTTTCTTCCTGATCTTTGTAGGACGACCGCTGACAGTGTTTCTCACGCTTGCGCCCTTCCGTAAGATCAGATTCAAGGATAAACTTTATGTCTCATGGGTGGGACTGAGGGGCGCTGTGCCCATTATCTTTGCCATTCTGCCCCTTGCAGCCGGCATCCCCGATGCCAGATGGATCTTTAACATGGTGTTCGTTATTACCCTTGTTTCACTCCTGGTGCAAGGCACATCATTGCCACTTGTAGCTAAATGGTTAAAGGTGGCAACCAAACCGCTCAGGTACAAGGCATTTGAGGATTTCGACGTGGAATTTGCGGAGGAGATCAAATCGGCCATGACAGAGATATTGATCACCGAGGAGGCACTTCGCTCCGGCAAGAACCTGATTGAGATGCCATTTCCCGACAAGACACTGGTGGTAATGGTGAAGCGTGGTGAGCGGTATTTCGTGCCGACAGGGCAAACAGAGCTGCATGCAGGAGACAAGCTGCTGGTGATTTCAGACGATGAGGAGGCTCTGAAAGAGACCTACCGAAACATCGGCATTTCGGAATTCAACTATCAGCGGAATCTGTAGGATGAAGATTGAATAAGATTGACGAAACAATGATAAAGGGATGAGAAGAGCAAGGATGTTTTCACTGGTGGTTGCGATGATAGCAGGTTTGATGCTTACCATCTCATGCAACTCTTGCCAGTCAGGTAAAAAAACAGCGGTTGCTGAGCCCTACCAGCCGCTGTCGCCGGCGTTCAATGCCGACAGTGCCTACCGTTACCTGGAACAACAGGTGGCTTTCGGACCCCGTGTTCCGGGTACGGCGGCACATGAGGCGTGTGGCGACTGGCTGGCCGCGAAGCTGGCTGCTTTTGGGGCAACGGTCACTGAACAACGGGCCGAAGTGACACACTACGATGGCAGGAAGCTTCCCATCCGTAACATCATTGGGAGCTACGCACCCGCGCAGGCGAAGAGGGTGCTGCTTTTTGCTCACTGGGACTCGCGTCCCTTTGCCGACCAGGAGAGCGACCCGATGCGCAGGCTACAACCCATTGCAGGTGCCGATGATGGCGCCAGCGGGGTGGCGGCGTTGTTGGAGATCGCCCGCCAGTTGCAGCAGAAGCCTTTGGAGATGGGCGTTGACATCATCTTTTTCGACCTGGAGGATTGGGGACAACCCTCCTTTGAACCACAACAGGTGACAGGCGACTGGTGGTGCGTGGGTTCACGTTACTGGGCTGAAGAGCCGCATGTGGAGAACTACCGCGCTGCTTACGGCATTCTGCTCGATATGGTGGGATCGGGCGGAGCCACTTTCCTGAAAGAGAGTTACTCGATGCGGTATGCTCCCGCTATGGTGGAGCGGGTCTGGAGCACCGCCCATAAGCTGGGTTACGGCAACTATTTTCCCCGGCAGGAGGGGGGATACATCACCGATGACCATCTGTCGGTGAACGAGATGAAGCGGGCCCCCAGCATCAACATCATCAACCTGAAACGAGACAGCCGCACCGGCTTCGCGCCTCACTGGCACACCCTGAACGACGATATGCGCAACATTGACCGGAACACACTCAAGGCTGTCGGACAGACAGTGCTGGAGGTGCTTTACACTGAAAAGTGACATCTGCCGCGGTGGGTAGAGCGTTTATCATTATTTTTGTGAGATTATGCAGACAATAGAAGAGATAGAACAGGAGATCATTGATGAGTTCAGCATCTACGATGACTGGATGGATAAATATGCGGTGATCATTGAACAGGGGAATGCCCTGGAACCGCTCGATGAAAAATACAAAACCCCTGCCAATATCATTGAGGGGTGTCAGAGCCGTGTATGGCTCATATGCGATTACCGCGACGGGAGGCTCTGGTTTCAGGCGGAGAGCGATGCCATTATCGTGAAGGGGTTACTGGCGCTGGTGCTGCGTGTCTTTAACGGGCGCACGCCTGACGAGATCATCGGCAGCGAGCTGCGGTTCCTGAAAGAGATCGGCCTCACCGAGCATCTGTCGCCCACCCGTTCCAACGGTCTGCTGGCAGTGATCAAACAGATCCGCTTCTACGCCATTGCCTATAAGGCGAAAGCGGAGCAGCAGCAGTAGGGCATCGCCACAATCCTCAGTCGCCGTTGCGGCTCATCTCCTCCGACCGTTTGCGCGCTGCATCGAGCACCCCCTCGAAGTGTTTCCCGATCTCATGGGTCCGGAAATATTCCAGTCCTGCCTGTGTGGTGCCTCCCTTGCTGGTAATGTTGCGGATCAGGTCCTCGATACTGTGTGCCTGTTGATTCTCGGTGAAGTAACGGGTGGTGCCGCGGGTAAGCTCCAGCAACAGCTCGTCGAGCAGCGGCCCCGGCAGACTGAACTCCTGCATCTTTTGCTTGAATATCTGGATGAATGCCAGAATAAAGGCGGGGCCGCTCCCGAAGACGGAGGTGAAGAGATCAAAGCCACTCTCCTCCAGCTCCACCGCCTTACCCAGCTTGCCCAGCAGGGTGAAGATCTCCATTGCCTTGTCATCACCAGGCCTGTTGGTACAAAAGGCGGTCACCGACATGCGGTAAGCCATTGCCAGATTGGGCATGATGCGTACGATCAGCTGATCCTCTCCCAAAAAACGTTCGATATATGCGATGCTTTTACCTGCCACCGGTGAGACGATGATCTTGCCGCGCAGGTCGCACCTTTCAAGTTGCCGGAGGATGCCTGCCAGGTCCTGCGGCTTCACCGCCAGCCAGAGCACATCGGAAAAGTGAACCAGTTGTTCCAGCTTTTCATAAAAAGGGATGGGCACCTCTTTCCTGCTGCGGGCGAAGTAGGCGAAACTCATCCCCTCTTCCTCTTTGAGGCCTTCGTAAATGGCCCGGGCCAGGTTACCGAAGCCGATAAATCCATGTTTCATCTTGTCACTTTTTCCTCTAAAATTCACTTGACTCGGCATCACTTCGCTTTTACACCAAACCGTGTACAGGGAATCTCCCCCTGCATGGCCCTGATGATGTAGTTGGGCCGCTGTCCGTTCACGATCCACATCTCCACCCCCTTGCGCATGCAGATCTCAGCTGCATATATCTTGGATGACATCCCCCCGGTACCGAGGGTGGATTCCTTCTCTTCGATGCAACTGCGGATGCTCTCCAGGTCTGTGACCTCGCTGATCAGCCGCGCATCGGCATGCAGGTGCGGATTGCGGTCGAAGATACCATCAATATCGGAGACCAACAGCAGCAGGTCAGCTTCGGTAATCACCGCCACCAGCGCCGATAGCTTGTCGTTGTCCCCCAGCAGGATCTCCTCGATGGAGACGGTGTCATTCTCGTTCACGATGGGGATGTAACCGGCCTGCCAGAGCCGTTTGATGGTGTTGCGGGTGTTCTCGTTGGCTACCGGGTTCTCAAAATCGCGATAGGTGAGCAGGATCTGCGCGATATTGAGTCCGAAGGTGGAGAAGATGGAGTCATAGAGCTCCATCAGCTTGGTCTGCCCGATGGCGGCCATCGCCTGTTTCGAATCGACGTTCCGCTGGTAGCCGTTGATCTCCACGAACTGCCGGGCAGTGGCGATGGCTCCCGAGGAGACGATCACCACCTCATAGTTCTCTTTCAGTACTACGATCTGCCTGGCGAGGCTCTCGATCACCGCGAATGAGATGCGGTTGGTACCGGCTGTCAGGGTGGAGGTGCCTATCTTGATGATCAGTTTCTTTTTCATTGGTGCGATTGCCCGAATGTTTGTACGTTTCGATGTGTGAATGGTGCTGTGCTGTTCCCGTTATTCCCGGATCTGACCTTCGCCGTACACAAACCACTTGTTGGTGACCAGTTCCTGCGCTCCCAGAGGACCGCGGAAATGGAGCTTTTGCGTGCTGATGGCAATCTCGGCACCCACGCCAAACTGACCACCATCGGTGAAACGGGAGGAGGCATTGTGGTAAACCGCGGCACAGTCGGCCTCCTGCATGAACCGGTCAGCTTTCTCCCGGTTGAGGGTGACAATCACAGCGGTATGCCCGCCGGAGTAGCGGTTGATCATCTCCACTGCCTCCGTGAGACCACTCACCAGGGTGAGATAGATTTTCGGTGCCAGGTACTCCTCATACAAGGTGGCGGCATTGTTCTCTTCCCGTACCTTGTTGCAGAGGGACACGATTTCGCGGTTACCCCACACTTCGATCCCTTTTTCCTGCAGCGCTGTTACCAGCTGTCCCACTTTCTCCTGCAACTGTGTCAGATCCTTGTGGATGAGCACCTTGTCGATGGCGTTGCAGACGCTGACGCGTTTTTTACCATTGATCACCAGGCGGATGGCCATTTCAAAGTCAACATCTTCATCAATGTAGAGGAAGTTGTTGCCTCTGCCACTCACGATCACCGGCACGGAAGCATGCTCCTGCACAAAATGAATCAGTCCCTCTCCGCCACGCGGGATGATCAGGTCCACTCCCCGGCTGTTCTCCCGGATCAACTGTTGCGTCTCTTCTCGGGTGAGGTTGAGATACGCCACCCAGTCAATCTCTTCGCCGTTGACAGTGAGTGCCTCCTGCCAGAGACGGGTGAGCAACGTGTTGCTGTGAAATGCCTCCTTGCCCCCTTTCAGCAGGATGCGGTTGCCCGCCTTGAAAGCGGTTGCTGCCGCCTCGATGGTGACATCGGGGCGTGATTCGTAGATGATCAGGATGGTGCCGAAAGGAACGGTGCGGTTCTCGATATGCAGGCCATCTTCACGGGTGTGTTCGTACAGAACCTTGCCTTCCGGGTCGGCTTGTGCCGCCACCTCCTCCAGGGAGCGGATCATGGCGTCGATCTTTTTCCCGTCCACTTTCAGCCGGTCCCGCATCGATGCATCCATATCGGGGAATGCATCCATATCGGTTGCATTGGCATGAATGATCTCATCACCCCGCTGCTTGAGCAGTTCTGCCAGGGTTGATAAAACACTGTTTTTTTTGGCGCTTTTCATCTTTTTCCTGAAAAAAGAAATGATTTTGGCCCCAAAGGTAACAAATTATTCGTTATTAGTTTCTTTTTCTGCCAAAAAGGATTCTGCGATCCGCAGGTTGTCCATCTCCTGCAATACCCTGTCATGCACCAGACGGAAGCTGTCCATCAACTCCGGTTTCACCGGCAGTGAGGGGGGAGCCTCCATGGTGAGCGGGTTGATGGGTTGATTGTGCTTGTACACCCGGAAGTCGAGATGGGGGCCGGTGGCGAGACCGGTGGCTCCCACATAGCCGATCACCTCTCCCTGTTTCACACTGCTCCCTTTCTGAATCCCTTTGGCAAAGCGACTCAGGTGCATGTAGGTAGTGGCGTAGGTGCTGTTGTGTCGTATCTTGATGTAGTTGCCGGCACCGCCCCGTTGGTAGGCTTTCTCGATCACCACCCCGTCGCCGATTGTTTTCACCGGCGTGCCGGTGGGAGCAGCATAGTCCACCCCATGGTGGGGACGGTACCGCTTCAGTACCGGATGGAAGCGGGCGTTGGAGAAGCGGGAACTGATGCGGAAGAAATCGAGCGGCGCTTTCAGGAACGCTTTTCGCAGGCTGTTACCCTCTTCGTCGAAGTACTCCCTCACCGAATCCTGTTCAAAGGGAATGGCACGGTATTCCTTGCCCCGGTGGGTGAAGAGTGCTCCCTCGATGGAGGAGATCGCCACAAAGGTGGTGTCATCGACCCATGCCTCATCATACATCAGGCGAAACGAATCTCCCTCTTTCACATCGAAGAAGTCGATCTGCCAGGCATAGATGTCGGAGAGTTTGAGTACCAGCATGGGTGTGCCACCCGATTCAATGATGGCGTTCCAGAGGGAGGAGGTGATGGTGGCTTCGCTGTAGCGGCGACGCAGTGTGACCGCCTTGGAGGAGTCCCATACATGAAGGCTGTCGCCACGCAGGTCCACCACCACATAGTCGGTTTTCGAACTTTCAAAAACAAGATACTGTATCGCTAAAGTGGAGTCTGGTGTGGCTATTGTCGCGTAGATATTTCCGATCTGCAGTTTGGATGGAGGATAAAGGGGTGAAATGGCCCTGGTTATCTGTTCGGTATCCGTTCCGTTGAATCCGAGGTCGGACAGGATGGAAGCCAGGTTGTCATTCTTTTGAATGGCGTAACGCTGCACGTTGAGTGAATCCACACAGATACCATATGCATAGGAGCGATCTGTTGCTTCAGGGGAAGCTGTGTCCGTATTCTGTTTTTCGTGCTGCAGCGCGCAGGAAGATGCAATATGTATGACGATAAGTAAGCTCCAGGCCGACCGGAATATTTTTTCGCGTTTAAACATAGGGCAAAGATAACTTTTTACCTATTTTCTAACACAACAAACAGGAAAAAAATAAACACTTTTGTTCGTTATCGGACGGTAGTGCCTGATGCTACCTTCACTTTTACTGTCAGATGAAGATATTTTGTTGAGTTAAGTAGGATGTGAAACCTTCTGTTATGTTTGAAATTTTACCTGTTTCAACACTATTTAAAACAGCCAGTTGATTCCCGCGAAGTAGTGCCTTGGCATACCGGGGTAGAAGTACCTGGGTTCGGCATTTCCAAAAGCGACCGCGTTGACTGTCAGCATGGGAGAGTAGTGGGTGTCGGTCACATTGTTTACGCCGGCAAAAAATTCAAGAACACCCCACCGGTTGGTCGGAAAGCGGTAGGAAGCTTTCAGGCTGACCAGGGAATAAGCATCGTTTTCGAGCATGTTGGCATCATCCATATATTGTGAGCCGACATACTGAAATTGCGCGTTCAGTCCAAATTGCGCTGCAGGCTGCCACCGTAAACCGGCCTGAGCAATATGGGAGGGAATGCCGGGAAGTTTGTTTCCGTCGTAAACCTGTTCATTATCGGTAAAGTCGATGAATTGGTTGTGCGACCAGGTGTAGTTGGCATTCAGATGCAGACTTCCGGGAAACGTGGAACGCCGGAAGATCCGTTGCTGAAGCATCAGCTCGAGACCTGTGTGTCTTGTTTTGCCGGCGTTGATGCCGGTGAAGATGTCTTCGGTGAGTCGTTTGGTTACCAGCAGGTCGTTCAGATCGATCCGGTAGAGGGAGGCTTCCAAACGGGTGGCATTGGCAAAAAGATTCAATCGCACCCCCGTTTCATACTGAATGCCCTGCTCCGGCTGCAGTTCGTTGTTGATATCTCCTTCGGGCAGGAGGGTCTCCTCGGGTGAGGGCATCGAGAAGCCGTGCCCTACTGAAGCATAGAGTGCGAAGCGTCGGGAGGGAGCATAATTGATACCCAGCCTGGGTGAGAAGATGACAGGGAAATCGCGCTGACCGCTTTGGTCCCCATTCCCGGGAAATTGGTCTGTCAGCTTATAGTGAACCCTGTTGACCGCTCCTCCCAAAGAGAGGTTCCACCGGGGTGACGGTCGCCAGTAGGCCATCCCGAACAGATTAAAGTGGCTGCGGGTCTCTCTGTTTTTGTTGATCAACGCATTATCCAGATCCATTTGCCACCGGTAGGTATCGTTCATCCACTCGAACCCCATTAATACATCCCACTGTGCAGCATGAAAAGTAAGCTTGTTGCGGATACCTCCACCCGAGGTGCCATCGTCCAGATTGTTGAACGGGCGTCGCTCGTAGCTGTCCGCCCATCTCCCAAACAGGGTCAGCCGGTTGTTCCACTGCTCCGTGAACCTGTTTACCAGGGTCACCCCGGCGATCGCACGCTGATATTTTTTGTATCCTTCCACCTCCTTCCAGTTCGTCGCCGCTGCTTCGGGGTTGGTATCATAGAGCGTTTTCCCGATGGAGCTTGGAATTTGTGCATTCAGGTCCATCAGCAGGAGCGTATATTCCAAAGAGTAGCCGGATTGTTGCCATGTTCCGGAGGAGAGCACCGAGGTACGTCGGTACCGGTTATTTTCCCGGAACCCGTCCGATTGCAGGTGAGAAAGGTTGCCCCAAAGGCGTAGATTTTTCTTTTGGTAGTTGCCGGCTGCCGCGGCTTTCATCGTATGAAAACTTCCCTGCTGCAACAAAGTGTTGAGGCTATTGCCGGCAGAAACCGGCGTAAAAAGATTGAGGCTGCCTCCCAGCCCGGAACCGTAGAGTGCCGAGGCGGGGCCTTTGATCACTTCCATACGTCCGATACCCGTCAGATCGATATCTTCGGGGGTGGATATGCCGTCGGATGAAGTAATGGGTATGTCATTCAGGTATGATTTAATGCGATTGGTGTTGTAGGGGGTGCGACTGCCCACTCCTCGTATCACAATGCGACTGGTAGCATAGGTGCCGCTATGCATATAGATGCCCGGCATGGCGTGAAGTGTCTGGGAGAAGCTGTTTCCGTCGCCCATCTGAATCTCATCTCCGGAAAGCAGAGATATGCTTCCCGGAACCTGGTGCAGCCGGGTATCGATCTGATAGGCATTTACCACCACCTCATTGAGGTAAATGGCTGAATCGGGTTCATCAACGGTTGTTTCCTGTGATACTGCATTCACAGCAAAAAGGCAGCCTGTAATCAGCAAAACAGTTTTTATTTTGTTCATTTGTCCGGGTTATTCTTTCCGTGAGGAGGGTACGTGATGCAGTTTTCCCAGGGTGCGTGCCACGACGACGGAGACCATGGCGTCTCCGGTGACATTCACCACGGTGCGGCACATATCGAGGGGACGGTCGATGGCGAAGATCAGTGCCAGTCCAATCGCCAGCTTATCGGCCGGAAAGCCGATGGACTCCAGCACGATCACCAGCATTACCATTCCGGCACCGGGCACGGCCGCCGAGCCGATAGAAGCCAGCAGAGCAGTTAGTACGATAGTCAACTGGCCACTAAACTCCAGCGGAAAATGAAGAGCCTGGGCTATAAAGACAGCGGCGACTGCCTGGTAGAGGCTCGTTCCGTCCATGTTGATGGTGGCACCCACCGGTAACACGAAGCTCGACACCTCATTGTCCACACCCAGATGTTCAGTCACCCTCTCCATCGTAACGGGCAGTGTGGCGGCACTGGAGCTGGTGGAGAAGGCGAGGAGCTGCGCCGGGGCGATACCGTTGAGAAACCAGCGGGGAGAGCGACCGGTGGTAAGGTAGACGATCAGCAGGTAGAGCACAATCATCACGGAAAGCCCGATCACCACGGTGAGGGCATACATCAACAGCTTCTGCAGAATCTCCACGCTGCCGGAAGAGACGACGATCTGTGCCAGCAGCGCGAAGACGGCAAAGGGAGCCATCAGCATGATCAGATCGACCATCTTCAGCACCACCGCATTTAACCCGTCGATCAGTCGGCTCACCGGGCTGGCTTTAACCGGATCAATCAGCAACATGCAAATACCAAAAGCGATGGCAAAGACGATCACCTGCAGCATCAGTCCGTTGTTGCCCAGGGCTGCGAAGATGTTATCGGGAACCATTTCCACCAGGAAGGAGAGGGGGCCGCGCTCCTGCAGCGTTGCTTCCCGGATATTGGAGGTGATGGACTCGTCCCCGGCGTATGTTTGGGTAAGTTCCTGGATGGTCTCCTCCGACACCCCGGAGCCGGGTTTGAGTGTGTTGACCAGCAGCAGTCCGGTGATGATGGCGATCACTGTGGTGGAGATATAAATCAGGATGGTGCGTACCCCTATGTTGCGGAAGCTGGAGATATCTTTCAGGTCGGATATTCCCTTCACCAGCGAGGTGAAAATAAGGGGTATGGCGATCAGCTTGAGCAGTTTGATGAAGATGGTTCCGAAGGGAGCAATCCAGTCGCTTACAAAGTTTGCTCCCCATTGAAAATTGGTCATCAGCAACCCGAAGAGGATGCCGGCTGCCATGCCGGTGATGATCTGCCAGTGCAGGGGGAGTCTTTTCATGTTCATTCAGCTCGTTTTATTTAGTCGGTACTCAAGTTCTTCTCATAAGCCTTATCCTTGTCCGGTTGATCATAGATGCGTTTGATACCTATCATGATTTTTGGGTAGGAAGCGTGTTACTCGTTGATGCCCACCCGGTTTAGGATAAAGGCGAACTCGAAGGCGGTGTCTTTGATCCCGTCGTAACGACCGGTGGCTCCGCCGTGACCCGAGTCCATGTTCATCCGCAGCAGCAGGATGTTGTCGTCGGTCTTCAGTGCACGAAGCTTGGCGGTCCACTTGGCCGGCTCGTGGAAGAGCACCTGCGAGTCGTTGATACCGCCGGTGATCAGTATGTTGGGATAATCTTTCGCCTCCACGTTGTCGTAGGGTGAGTAGGAGAGCATGTAGTTGAAGTACTCCGCCTCGTTGGGGTTGCCCCACTCCTCATATTCGCCCGTGGTGAGCGGCAGCGTCTCATCAAGCATGGTGGTGACCACATCCACGAAGGGCACCTGCGCCACGATGGTCTGGTAGAGGTCGGGCCGCATGTTGACCACAGCGCCCATCAGCAGTCCGCCGGCGCTGCCACCCATCGCTGCCAGCCTGTCGGGAGAGGTGTATCCGTCGGCGATCAGCTTCTCGCTGCAGGCAATGAAGTCGGTGAAGCTGTTTTTCTTCTTCAGCAGCTTGCCATCTTCATACCACTGTTCACCCAGGTCGCTGCCGCCGCGGATCTGTGCGATGCCGAAGACGAAGCCGCGGTCGATGAGGCTGTAGAAGCTGGCACTGAAGTAAACATCGGAGCTGTTGCCATAGCTCCCGTAGGAGTAGAGCAGGGCCGGATTGCTGCCATCTCGTTTCAGCCCCTTGCGGTAAACGATGGCCATCGGCACTTTCACTCCGTCGGGTGCTTCAGCCCAGAGACGTTCCACCACGTAGTCCTCCGGATTGAATCCGGAGGGGATCTCCTGTTCTTTCAGCTTCACCGTCTCACCACTGGTGATGTTGTATTCATAGAGCGTGGAAGGTCGGTTCAGGGAGGTGTAGGAGTAACGGAAGGTGGTGGCATCGTACTCCGGATTGCCACTCAGTGAGGCGGTGTAAACCGGCTCGGGGAAAGAGATGATGGTGGTCTCTCCACCTGCAAGGGGAATGATGCTGATCTCGCTCAGCCCGTTGATGCGCCGTTCCACCAGCAGGTATTCTTTGAGCAGGTCGATTGCATCGATACGGGCATCGTCACGATGGGGTATCACCTCTTTCCATTGTGACTTGTCGGCGTGCGCATCGAGAGGCACCTGATAGATCATTCCGTTGAGCTTCTCCTTGTCCTTGTATCGCACGAAGAAATGATCTTTATGGGCATATACTGTGTACTCCACCCCTTGTTCACGGGGGAGAAAGATTGTGAAGGGTTCCAGTGGCCTGTCAGCAGGGATGAACCGCTCTTCAGAGGTGGTGGAGCTGGCGCTGCTGATAAAGATATACTCCTTGGTCTTGCTGCCGGATACATATGCGGAGAAGCGGGCATCGCTCTCCTCGTAGATCAGAGTGGCCTCCCGCTCGCCAAGTGCCTGCCGGTAGATGCGGTTGGAACGGAGGGTCTCATCGATGGTACTATAGAAGAGTGTCCTGTTGTCGTTGGCCCAGGCAACCGAGGCGGCACCGATGAGGGTGAAGCCGGTCTCTTCGCCACTCTCCAGATCCTTGATCTTCATCACGAACTCGGCATAGGAGCCGGTCTCGTTGAATAGGTAGGCCACCTTGCTGTTATCGGGGCTTACCGAGTAGCCACCGAAGATGAAAGCGGGCTTACCCTCGGCCATCGCGTTGAGGTCGAAGAGGATCTCTTCGGGTGCCTCCATCGATCCCTTGCGACGGCAGTAGGTGCGGTACTGTTTTCCCTTTTCGGTGCGACTATAATAGTAGTAGCCATCACTGTATGTGGGGTAGCTCTCATCATCCTCCTTGATACGTCCGACGATCTCCTTGTAAATGGTCTCCTGTAGCTCTTTTGTGGAGGACATCACGGTGTTGGTATAGGCATTCTCTGCCTGGAGATAGTCAATCACTTTGGGGTCATTTTTGTCTTTCAGCCAGTAATAATTGTCGATGCGTTGCTGCCCGAGGTGAAAGAAAGTGTCGGGTCTCACCTCAGCCATGGGAGGTGCGGGAAAGTCGGATTGTTTCAATGTCTTGATTGATTTGTTCATGTCACTGCACGAGGCGATTGTTAATAAAAAGGCTGCCAGGGGCAACCACCAGTTCAGCTGTTTCATATGAACGGGTTTAAAAGGTTTCTGAAGAGTGCAAATATACATAATTCAACCGAAAGGGTTGCAATGAACAATCTTTTTCTACCTCTGTTTACTACAAAACAGCAAAGGCTTTATGCAGACAAGTTATCATCGACACAATAATGATGTGAAGAACATCAGTGTGGCTTTTTTTCTGAACCTCTCCTTTACCCTGGTCGAGTTTGTGGGTGGGGTGTTGACCAACAGCATGGCCATCCTCTCCGATGCGGTGCATGACTTGGGTGACAGCTTTTCGCTGGGGCTCTCCTGGTACTTTCAGAAACTATCCAAGAAACCAGGTGACAAAGCCTTTACCTATGGGTACAAACGTTTCTCCCTGTTGGGGGCGGTGGTCAACTCTGCAATCCTGCTGGTGGGGAGTGTGGTGATCCTGATCAATGCCCTGCCACGATTGCTGCATCCCAATCAGCCCGATACGCAGGGAATGCTGTTGTTGGCACTCTTGGGGGTGCTTATCAACGGTTTGGCGGTGTTGCGTCTCCGCCGGGGAAACTCCCTTAACGAGCGAGTAGTCTCGCTTCACCTGCTGGAGGATGTGTTGGGATGGGTGGCGGTGTTCGTGGGTGCCCTGGTGATGCACTTCGTGGATGCCCCGGTCATTGATCCGCTGCTCTCGGTAGCAATCACCATATTTATTCTTTACAATGTCTATCGCAACATGCGGCAGAGCTTCCGCATTATCCTGCAAGGGAGCCCATTGTCGCTCGACCTGGAGGCGGCAGCGAAAACAGTCTCGGCGCTGGAGGGTGTTCGCCATGCGGAGCACCTGCACGCCTGGTCGGTCGATGGTGAGTACAACGTGCTTACCATGCACGTGGTGGTCGACAGGGAGATGACGATGAGGGACCAGCAGAAACTGAAGCAACGCATACGGACAACGCTCAACACAATGGGGGTGCAGCATGCCACCATTGAGCTGGATCTCTCTGATGATTCGGGAAGTTGTAAGCTATAGCTGTCTGCTGTCTGCTATCCCAAATCAAACCTACCGACCTGCAAACGTGTTAACGTTTTACTCGAGGTAGGTGTAACCATAGAGTCCGGAGCGGTAGTTGGAGAGAAACTCCTTCCCTTCCTCCACCGAAATCCTTCCCTGCTTCACCGAGCTCATCACCCAGGTCTCCACGGTGCGCACCAGCTTCTTGGCGTTGTATTGCGCGTATTCGAGAACCTCGGCCACCGACTCACCGTCGATCACCTGGTCAATCTTGTAACCCGATTCATTGGTAGAGACGTGTACCACATTGGTGTCACCGAAGAGGTTGTGCAGGTCCCCCAGGATCTCCTGGTAGGCACCCACCAGAAAGACGCCGATGTAGTAGGCTTCATCTTTCTTAAGGGTGTGTACCGGGAGATAGGTACTGCGGAAGCCGTCCTGTGAGGCGAAGTTGGCTATTTTGCCGTCGGAATCGCAGGTGATATCCTGCAGCGTGGCGGTTTTGCCGGGCCGCTCATCCAGCCGGTGGATGGGGATGATGGGGAAGACCTGGTCGATGGCCCATGAGTCGGGCAGCGATTGAAAGAGGGAGAAGTTACAGAAATATTTATCCGGGAGAAGAGTGCCCAGCTGGCGCAGCTCCTCCGGTGCATGTTTGGCCCGGTTGCTGGTGATGTTGATCTCGCGGGCGATGGAGAAGTAGAGCTGCTCTACCTGGGCGCGTGTCTTCAGGTCGAGCATGCCCAGGCTGAAGAGATCGAGCGACTCCTCCCGGATCTGCTGTGCATCGTGCCAGGACTCCAGCATGCGAGCCTGGGTGAGTGACTCCCAGATGCTGTAGAGCTCTTTCACCAACTCATGGTCATCCTCCTGGATCTCCTGCTCTTCTGCCCATTCCGGCAAGGTGGCTGTCTCCAGCACCTCGAACACCAGTACGGAGTGGTGTGCCGTGAGGGCGCGACCCGATTCAGTGATGATGTTGGGGTGGGGGATCTTGTTCTTGTTGGCTGCATCGACGAAAGTGAAGATCGAGTCGTTCACATACTCCTGGATCGAGTAGTTGATGCTGTTCTCGGTGAAAGAGGAGCGGGTACCGTCGTAGTCGACACCCAGTCCGCCGCCGATGTCGACGAACTCAATCCTGAAGCCCATGGCGTGCAGTTGCACGTAGAACTGCGCCGCTTCGCGCAGGGCGGTCTTGATGCGATGAATCTTGGTGATCTGGCTGCCGATATGGAAATGAATTAATCGGAAGCACTCAGTGAGGTTGTTCTCCCTGAGCACCTCGAGAGCCTGCAGCAGCTCGCTCGAGTTGAGGCCGAACTTGCTGCCGTCGCCGCCCGACTCTTCCCACTTGCCGCTGCCACTGCTGGCCAGCTTCACCCGGATACCGATGTTGGGCTTCACCTTGAGCCGTTTGGCGATCCGGATGGTGAGATCCAGCTCGTTGAGCTTCTCCACCACGATAAAGACCTGTTTGCCCATCTTCTGTGCCAGCAGCGCCAGTTCAATGTAGCTCTCATCCTTGTAACCGTTGCAGATGATGAATGAGTTGCTTTCGGTATTGATGGCGAGCACGGCGTGCAGCTCCGGCTTGGAACCAGCCTCCAGGCCGATGTTGAACCGCTTGCCGCTGGAGACGATCTCCTCCACCACCTGGCGCATCTGGTTTACCTTGATGGGGTAAACAATGTAGTGCTGTGCTTCATATTCATACTCGCTGGAGGCGATTGCGAAGCTGTTGGAAATTTTCTCGATCCGGTTGTCCAGGATCTGTGGGAAACGGAGGAGTACCGGTGCAGATACGTCACGCAGGTATAGCTCCCGCATCAGTTCGCTGATGTCAACACTGCTGCCATCTTTCTTGTTTGGGGTTACCTGTACATGTCCCTTATCGTTGATGGAGAAGTAACCGTTTCCCCAGCCGTTGATGTTGTACAATTCCTCAGAATCTTCAATACGCCATTTTCTCATTCCGACAATATTATTTTAATGGTGATTATTACGAACAAAATGTAAAAAGCAAAATTACGCAAAAAATTAAGATTCAGACCGATCTTTGTCAGCGAATAAGAGCGCCGGAATCCTTTTTTTTGCCATAAACAGTAAATCAGTCAGCGGGTTGTGCCTGCTGGGTGATTTTTTTGTTTCAATTTCGTTGCGCATGCAACAGAGATAGTTTTCCTTTTTATCTTTTTGTCTATCAGACAAGTTGTACAAAAAAGAAAACATTTTCTCAGGTATGAATAAATAAAATATTTATATTCAAATGATTAAATTTTAATATGGAAAACTTTTCAGATGGTTGATAAATAAAGTTGGAAATATTTTGCATATTTGGAAATTTTCGATAAACTTGCATCATCAAATGGACCCTGTATAGAAAAATAACAGATCAGATCAGGAGAATCAGGAACATTTTAAAAGTCATTTTTTTTATTTACTAAAAAACGATCAGCTGATGAAAACTAAAACATACACTTTCGACGAAGCGTACCAGGCTTCGTTGGAATATTTTAAGGGCGATGAGCTAGCTGCCAAGGTATGGGTGAGCAAGTATGCACTGAAAGACAGCCAGGGAGAGATCTACGAGAAGACCCCCGAAGATATGCACTGGCGTCTGGCGAGAGAAATTGCCCGCATCGAGAAGAAGTACGACAATCCACTGAGCGAGAAAGAGTTGTTCAATTTGTTCGACCGCTTCCGCTACATCATTCCACAGGGGAGTCCCATGACCGGTATCGGGAATAATTTTCAGATAGCTTCATTGTCCAACTGTTTTGTGATCGGGATTGATGGTAACGCCGACTCGTATGGGGCGATTATCCGCGTGGATGAGGAGCAGGTGCAGCTGATGAAGCGCCGCGGTGGTGTGGGGCATGATTTGTCGCATATCCGTCCGAAGGGATCCCCCGTGAAAAACTCCGCGTTGACATCCACCGGACTGGTTCCTTTCATGGAACGCTACTCCAATTCCACACGCGAGGTGGCGCAGGATGGCCGTCGCGGCGCCCTGATGCTGAGTGTCTCTATCAAGCATCCCGATTCGGAGAACTTCATCGATGCCAAGCTGGAACAGGGGAAGGTGACTGGTGCCAATATCTCGGTGAAGATTGACGATGCGTTCATGGAGGCTGTTGCTACTGGTAAACCCTATGTGCAGAAGTACCCCATCGATTCTGATCAGCCGAAGTATCAGAAGACGATTAACGCAAAAGACCTATGGGACAAGATCATTCATAATGCCTGGCGTTCAGCAGAGCCGGGGGTGCTCTTCTGGGATACCATCATCCGCGAGTCGGTGCCCGACTGTTATGCCGATCTTGGCTTCAAGACGGTCTCCACCAATCCCTGCGGTGAGATACCATTGTGTACCTACGACAGCTGCCGTCTGCTGGCCATCAACCTCTACTCCTACGTGGTGAACCCGTTCAAAGAGGATGCTTACTTCGATTTTGATCTCTTTGCCAAACATGTGCAGCTGGCACAACGCATCATGGATGATATCATCGACCTGGAGTCGGAGAAGATCGAGATGATCCTGCAGAAGATCGATTCCGATCCCGAGTCGGAAGAGGTGAAGTCGTCCGAACGCAATCTCTGGCTGAAGATCCAGCGCAAGACCCTTCAGGGGCGTCGTACCGGCGTGGGGATCACTGCCGAGGGAGATATGCTGGCTGCTTTGGGTATCCGTTATGGTACCGATGAGGGTACCGATTTCTCGGAGAAGGTACACCGTGCAGTAGCCATCAATGCCTACACTTCATCGGTGACCTTGGCCAAAGAAAGAGGGGCTTTTGAAATTTTCGATGCCGA
>WOYT01000150.1:6516-8185 GCA_011620695.1 Proteiniphilum sp. | reverse complement strand
AACTTACTAACTTACCAACCTATAAACTCATGAAAACCCTGTTTACAACCCTGTTTCTTTCCCTCTTCACCCTGCTCGCGGCACAGCAGCCGGCAGGCCCCATCCGCCTCAACTCACTCGGCTACCTGCCGCAGCAGCAGAAAAAGGCCACGATCACAACCAATAGCCCCACCTTCGTGGTAAAAGATGCAGAGACGCAGGAGATACGCTTCAGCGGCAAGACAACCGGCCCCTTCTACCAGGAAGATATACGCCAGGAGGTGGTGATAGCCGACTTCTCGGCACTGCAGCGCACCGGCAGCTACTACCTTGAACTGCCGGACGGCAGCCGCTCCGTTACCTTCCCCCTGGGTGAGACCATCTACCGCGATCCCTTCCGCACCGCCATGCGAGGCTTCTACCTCTGGCGCTGTGGCATGGCCGTGTCCGGCGAACATCAGGGCGCTCACTTCTGTAGCGAGGCGTGCCACCTGGAGGATGGCTACCTTGACTACCTCGGACAGAAAGGGGTGCAGCGCGACGGTACCGGCGGCTGGCACGACGCGGGCGACTACGGCAAGTACATCGTCAACGCCGGCATCAGCATGGGTATCCTCTCGATGGCCTGGGAGCAGCTCCAGCCACAGATAGAGAAGATCGACCTGCAGCTGCCGGAGACCGCACCCGGACTGCCTTCCTACCTGCAGGAGCTGAAGTGGGAGATGGACTGGGTACTCAAGATGCAGTACGCCGACGGTAGCGGACGGGTGTCGCACAAGCTCACCCGCACCAGTTTCTCCGGCTTCATCATGCCGCAGGATGACAAGGAGAAGCGTTACTTCACCGCGTGGAGCTCGGCAGCCACCGCCTCCTTCGCGGCGATGACGGCACAGGCGGCACGCCTCTTCGCACCTTACGACCGCGCCTATGCGGAGCGGTTGCTGACGGCGGCACGGCTCAGCTACGACTACCTGCAAAAGCACCCTGAGGAGAAGCCCTTCATCCAGGGCGACTTCCAGACGGGTGGCTACCAGACCAGCGACCCGGACGACAGGCTCTGGGCAGCCGCCGAGCTGTGGCAGACCACCGGCGAGGAGGCTTACCTGCGCGACTTCGAACAGCGGGCAGCAACAATCGATTACCGGGTGGATGAGGACTGGGACTGGGGCAACGTGGCCAACCTGGGGATGTTCACCTACCTCCTTTCACGGCGGGAGGGAAAGGATGAGGACACAGAAAGGCGCATCCGCGAGAACGCGCTAAAAGCTGCCGACAACATGACTACACGCGCCCGCAACGATGCCTACGGACGATCACTGGTGCGCTACTACTGGGGATGCAACGGCACACTGGCACGGCAGACGCTTAACCTCTACGTGGCGGAGAGGCTACGGCCGGAGGGCGGATACAAAGAGACGGCGCTCAACCAGATCGCACACCTTTTCGGACGCAACTACTACAACCGCTCTTACGTGACCGGGTTGGGCATCAACCCGCCGATGAAGCCACACGACCGACGGTCGGGTGCCGACAAGGTGAAGGCACCCTGGCCTGGCTATCTGGTGGGCGGCGGACACAGCGCCACCGACTGGGTGGATGAGGAGGAGAGGTACTCGCATAACGAGATCGCCATCAACTGGCAGGCATCACTCGTCTTCGCCCTGGCCTGGATGCTGCCCTGACGAAAAAA
>WOYT01000150.1:0-6416 GCA_011620695.1 Proteiniphilum sp. | reverse complement strand
TCATAACAAACGCCCTACCCGTAAGGAATGAACAGCCATGGGGAGGCACCTCTGCCGGTGTATCTCCTTTTTTGGAATTAACCTCAGGTTGATTCCACCCATTTGCATTATTTTCATTACTTTTGCATCTCAACTGAAATCAATGGAATCGAACAACAATCAGATATTGCACTACGCCATGCAGGCCGGACTGGCATTGGGAATCTTCTGGGTCTTCAAGTACCTGTTCGTGATCTTCGGTGAGCTGCACCCGCTGCTCAGCTTCACCGGGACGATCCTGGGCATCGGCACCCCACTGCTGCTCTTCTACTTCCTGGTAAAGTACAACCGCGAGGGGGCGAACGGCGAGATGCGCTTCGGCCAGGGGATCCAGTTCTCTATCTTGCTCTTCTTTTTCGCCTCTCTGCTGGAGTCCCTCGTTGTGCTGCTGCATGTGAAGTGGATTGATCCGCTCTTTATCGGCAGCATCTATGATGCCATGATGGAGATGGCCTCGCGGTTGTCCATCGGCAAGGAGCTGGCGGCACAGCTGGCCGAGCAGCCACTACCGGGAGCGGTCGCCTACGTCTTCAGCAACGTGATCATGGCCGATGTCTTCCTGGGGCTGATCTTATCGCTCTTCATCGTACCCGCTGCCATGCGCTTCAAAAGAAAAGAAACAGCATAACAGAGACACAAGCATATGGATATATCAGTTGTCATACCGTTATACAACGAAGAGGAGTCGCTGCCTGAGTTATATCGCTGGCTCCGCCGCGTGATGGAGGAGCAGGGCTACAGCTATGAGATCATCTTCGTGGATGATGGCAGCACCGATGGCTCCTGGGAGGTGATCCGGCAGCTCCGCAACGAGTCGGACAAGGTGAAAGCGATCAGGTTCAGACGCAATTATGGCAAGTCTCCCGCGCTTCACTGCGGCTTCGGGAAAGCACAGGGCGACGTGGTGATCACCATGGATGCCGACCTGCAGGACAGTCCCGACGAGATCCCGGAGCTCTACCGCATGGTCCGCGAGGAGGGTTACGACCTGGTTTCCGGCTGGAAGAAGAAACGATACGACGCCAAGATCACGAAGAACCTGCCCTCGAAGCTGTTCAATGCCACTGCACGAAAGGTTTCGGGTATTAAACTGCATGACTTCAACTGCGGGCTGAAGGCCTACAAGAGCGCGCTGACAAAGGATATAGAGGTTTACAACGATATGCACCGCTACATTCCTGTGCTGGCCAGGAACGCCGGCTACCGGAAGATCACCGAGAAGGTGGTGCAGCACCAGGCACGCAAGTATGGCAGCAGCAAGTTCGGCGCCAATCGCTTCGTGAACGGCTACCTCGACCTGATGACGCTCTGGTTCCTGAACCGCTTTGGCAAAAAGCCGATGCACTTCTTCGGTCTCTGGGGCAGCCTGATGTTCCTGATCGGCTTCCTCGCCGTGATCCTGGTGGGCGCGATGAAGCTCTACGATATGCACCACGGTAACCCTTACCGACTGGTGACCGAGTCACCCTATTTCTACATCTCCCTCACCATGATGATCCTGGGAACACTGCTGTTCCTCGCCGGATTCCTGGGTGAGCTGATATCGCGCAATTCACCGGAACGGAATCATTACAGGATTGAAGAAGAGATTTAAAACTGAAAGCTGATTGCTGATCATAAAAAAAAATTATGCACACAAGAACAACATATCTGCTGCTGCTCACCATCCTCCTGTTCTCCTGCAACGGAAGTGGGAACAAGAAAGAGTATATCTATCATCAGGAGCAGGGCGAGATTTTTCACACCGGCTTCCATATCAAGTATGCCTACAGCAGATCGCTGCAAGAGGAGATCATGGCGGAGCTGGAGCGCTTCGAACAGTCGCTCAATCCATTCCGGGAAGATGCCATCATCACGAAGATCAACCGCAACGAGCCGGTGAAGCTCGATACTTTCTTCCGCAACGTCTTTGACCGGTCGCAGGAGATCTCCCGGAAGACCGGCGGTAAGTTCGACATCACCGTCTCTCCGCTGGTCAACGCCTGGGGCTTTGGCTTCGCCAATATGGACAGTGTTACCCCGGAAATCATCGACAGCCTGAAACAGTTTGTGGGTTACGAAAAGATCACCATCGATGCAGAGGGGAATATCGTGAAAAGCGACCCGCGCATCACCCTCAACACCTCAGCGATTGCCAAGGGGTATGCCTGCGATATAGTGGGCGACCTGCTGGAACGGCACGGCATCGAAAACTACATGGTGGAGATTGGCGGTGAAATCACTGCCCGCGGGGTGAACGACAAGGGGGAGTGTTGGCGCATCGGCGTGGAGAAGCCCATCGACGACAGCTCCGGCATGCAGCATGAGCTGCAGACCATCCTCTCTATCTGCGACAAGGCGCTGGCTACCTCGGGTAACTACCGCAACTTCTATATAAAGGATGGAAAGAAGTATGCCCACACCATCGATCCGCAGAGTGGTTACCCCACGCAAACAGATATCCTGGGTGCCACTGTGATCGCCGACGACTGCATGACTGCCGATGCCTATGCCACCGCTTTCATGACGATGGGCATCGAAAAATCGAAAGAGGTGGCGGCCACCGTTCCCGGCCTGGACTACCTCTTCATCTACGAGATGGCGGACGGATCGTTTGGCACGGTACAATCCGACGGTTTTGAACAGTTTATCGCAGACTAATCAAGGCAACAATAGATCCAAAGCAACCCTTGAGATGAATACCAGCAAGCAAAAACAGCGCAGTCTGCAGGAGAAGGACGCAATGCAGCCCACGAACCGGATCATTCCCATGACACCGGCAGAGGAGAAAGAACTGGTGATTGGCTACACACACTGCAACAGCCCCTACGGTGGTCTGCTGATCGCCTCCACCACACAGGGAATCTGCTTTGTAGGTTTCGGCGAAGAGCTACCGCTGCTGGGTGAACTGAGGAAACGATATCCCAGGGCAAAACTCACTGCCGGCGAGGAGCCCCTCCACAGGCAGGCACTCGCGCTGATCGGGACTCCACACAAACAGGACAGGCTCCCGCTCCATGTGAAAGGCACACCTTTCCAACTGGCAGTATGGCAGGAGCTGCTACAGATTCCCTGCACCGAGACGATCAGCTATGGGAATCTTGCACAACGCATCGGTCGTCCCGATGCAGCACGGGCGGTGGGCAGTGCCGTGGGACGGAACCCGGTGGCCTGTCTGATCCCCTGTCATCGCGTCTTGCACTCCGACAGCAGCCTGGGGGGCTACCATTGGGGAAGTGAACTGAAAGTGCAACTGCTCAGGGCGGAGAAAGCACCGTTCAACCAAAAGACCATTCATCCAACCCGATAATTCATGCGAACAAACATCTACACAACACTGATCCTTTTACTGACAACAATGTGCCTTGCAGCACAAGAGGCCGACAGCACCCGCTACCCCTCCATCCAGGTGGATGGCACGCTGAAGAACAAGTATGAGTACGCTACCAAAACCGGCAACTCACGCTTCTCAGTGCGCAACTCCCGCATCGGCGTTAAGGGGGTGATCAACAGCTTCACCTCCTACCGCGCACAGCTGGAGCTGAGCGACAATGGTGATTTCAAGGTGCTCGACCTCTACGGCACGCTCATGCCGTCAGAGGGACTCAATCTGATGTTGGGACAGATGGGCATCCCCCTCTTCAACTCTTATATCACCTCACCTGGCACCATGATGTTCGCGAACCGCGCTTTCATCGGCAAATACTTTCTAAGCACCCGCGATCTGGGAGTGATGGCCACCTACAACTTCCGGATGGGCAACCTGCCGGTGAAGCTGGAGGGAGGACTCTTCAACGGCAACGCCATCAATGATCCGGTATGGAAGGACAAGCTCTCTTACGGCGGACGCATCGGACTGGGTAGCATGAAGGGAGCACGTGTCACCGCCAAGATGTACAACTACCCCAAGGATGAGACCAAACAATTCTTCATCTACGGCGCCGACTTCCGCTATGCCACCAGTAACTGGAAAGTGGAGACCGAGGTGATGAAACGGGAAAGCAAAACCGAAGCATTCAGCGACCTCCTTTCCTACTACATCCAAAGTGCCTGCTATCTCCCAATGAAAACCCGCTTCTTCGACCAGCTGATTCCCGCGCTGCGCTGGGATGCCGTGGATGAAACTTTCGATCAGGATGGGTTCGATGTGAACCGACTGACTACCGGACTGGGCTTTGGATTTAACAGGAACGGCTACACCTCCATCCTGCGGTTTGACTACGAATGGTATATGGTGGATAACGCGATGACCATCTTTGCAGAAAATCCGGAGATGGATTCCAACAAATTTACGGTTGAACTATTGATCACTTTTTAAACTTTCAATTGAACGAAATGAAGAACAGAACATTTACAGCAATGATCCTCCTGGCTCTCCTATTGACAGCCTGCAACGGATCGCAACCCACCGGCAACCTGCTGGGGGAGAAAACGGCAGCATTATGGAATCTGCAGGGAGATGCATCGATCAACGACAACTTACTCACCCTCGGTGAGGGAGCAACAGCACTGCTGGAGAAGGGGAACTATGACAACTTCGAGTTGACACTTACCGCCCGCCTGGGTGATACAAGCAAGGGTTTCCTCGCTTTCCATACCAACAATGAGTTGACGAAGGGTTACAAGGTTGCCCTCGATAACGACCTGAATGATCCGGAGTGGTGGACCAAAACCGGCAGCCTGCTGGGGGTGCGTAACCTGACCAAGTCGGTGGTGAAGAGCAACGAATGGTTCGAGATGAGCCTCCGCGTAGAGGGAAACGCGATCACCGTTTTACTGAATGGCGCTCCCGTGGTGGAGTACATCGAGCCGGCTGCACCCTACCGCACAGAAGAAAACGCCACGCAACTCCTTTCCGACGGCACTTTCGCCCTGAAGAGCAGCGAGGGTACCATCGAGATCAGCGCGATCGCGGTCACCCCGCTGGAAGCGCCAGCCGATCTTTCAGCACAACTGGCTGAGGCAATCGACGAGAGCAACGACCCGATCATCCGCCTGCACCAGGAGAACTTCCCGGTACTGGACTACCACGTGCACCTCAAAGGGATCACCGCCGGGCAGGCCGCCACCCAGTCGCGTCGCTATGGCATCAACTACGCCCTGGCACCCAACTGTGGCATAGGCTTTCCCATCACCAATGATGAGGAGGTGCTGGAATACCTGAAGGAGATGGAGGGGCAACCTTTCATCCAGGCGATGCAGGGCGAAGGCAGAGAGTGGTCGGAGACCTTCTCCAAGGAGGTGCGCGACCGGTTCGACTATGTCTTCACCGACGCCCTCACCTTCACCGACCGCAAGGGGCGCCGCACCCGTCTCTGGATACCGGAGGAGGTATTCATAGAAGATGAAGAGCAATACATGGACCTGATCGTGGAGAAGATCGTGGAGGTAATGCAGGAGCCGATGGATGTTTACGTGAACCCCACCTTCCTGCCCGACGTGATGAACGACCGCTATGACACCTTCTGGACGGAAGAACGAATGGACAAAGTGATCGCCGCGATGCTGGAGACCGGCAAGGTGCTGGAGATCAACCACCGCTATCGTATCCCCCATAAAGCGTTTATTCAGAAAGCAAAAGATGCGGGATTGAAATTCACTTTCGGCACCAACAACGCCGATGGTGACTTTGGCAAGATGGAGTACTGCATCGAGATGAAAGAGGCATGCGGTATCACCGCTTCCGAAATGTATAAACCAAACATAAAGGAATGAACAACAGAATAACACCCGATTTCATCACTGACCTGAAAGAAAACGAGATCTTCGTCTTTGGCAGCAACCTGGAGGGGAGCCATGGTGGTGGCGCCGCCAAGACCGCCCACAACAAGTTTGGCGCGATATGGGGACAGGGCGTCGGACTGCAGGGTCAGTCCTACGGCATCCCCACCATGCACGGGGGAGTGGAGGAGATCCGCCCCTACGTGGATGAGTTCATTGAGTTCGCAAAATCCAACCCTGCTCTCACTTTCCTGGTGACGCGTGTGGGATGCGGCATTGCAGGTTTCCACGACTCCGAGATCGCACCGCTTTTCAGTGGTGCGATAGAGGTGCCCAACATCTTCCTGCCGGAAAGCTTCTGGCATTACCTGACTGAGTAGCAGCTATAAAACCACAAAAAAACCGCTGTCGCAATGACAACGGTTTTTTGTGGTATAGTATGTTTACTTATTTTATTCTGCGCCCTCTTTCTTTTCTTCAGCGGCAGGTGCTTCTTCAGCTTTGGACTCTTCAGCTTTTGGTTCTTCAACTGTTGGAGTTTCCTCAACTTTTGGTTCCTCAACCGCGGGAGTATCCTCAACAGCAGGTGTTTCTTCAACTTTTGGTGCTTCAACCGCGGGCGTTTCCTCAGCTTTCGGCGCTTCAACTGCGGGAGTTTCTTCAGCAACAGGAGCTTC
>WOYT01000086.1 GCA_011620695.1 Proteiniphilum sp. | reverse complement strand
AACGAAGATGCCGACTTCTCGGGACAGCTGACTGCTAATTTGGCGCTTTCCGGTAGAGGAACATCGCGATCAGGGTGAAGATGATGTTGGGAACCCATGCTGCAATGAAGGGGCTCATGCTCCCTTTCACCGCGAAGGTGGAGCTGACCGTCATGAACAGGATGTAGGCCATGCTCAGTCCCAGTCCGATGCCGATATTCAGCCCCATGCCTCCTTTCACCTTCTTTGCAGAGAGTGAGGCGCCGATCAGGGTGAGGATGAATGCCGAGAAGACATTGGCAATGCGTGAGTGGTACTCGATCTGGAATGCCTGTATGTTCCCCATTCCCCGCTCTTTCTGGCTCTTTACATATCGTCGCAGCTCAGGAGAGGTCATCATCTGCTGGTCGGTATTGGCGATGATAAAGTCGTTCGGCACGATTCGCAGGGTGGTGTCGATCGAGTTGCCCTGGGTGATGATCTCTCTGTTCCCCTCAAACTGCCTCACCTGGTAGTTGTTGATGGTCCACTGGTAAGCCGAGTCGTATCGTATCGACTGCGCCGTGAGGCGCGACACCAGTTGCAGGCTGTCGAAGTGGTCGATGGAGAAGTTGTACCCTGTTTTGCTCCTCATGTCGAAATTACCGAAGTAAACGATGGTGCCGGGGCCTACCTGGAACTGGATGTCCCGGTCGCCGGTTTTCCTTTTTTTCGGATCCACGTAGGTCCGCTCAAACTCAATGCGGGTGGCGTTAGCCGGCGGAATGATATAACCGCCGAAGACAAAGGTGAAGATGGCGATCACCAGTGCCGCCACCATATAGGGTTTCATCATTCTACGGAAGCCGATGCCATTGGAAAGGATGGCGATGATCTCCGAGTTGTCGGCCATCTTGGAGGTGAAGAAGATCACCGCCAGGAAGACGAAGAGAGGGCTGAACAGGTTGGTGTAGTAGGGGATGAAGTTGAGGTAATAATCGAAGATGATCTGCTTCAGCGAGGCATTGTTGGTCATGAACTTGTCGATCTTCTCGTTGACGTCGAATACCACCGCGATGGAGATGATCAACGCGATCATGAAGATATAGGTACCCAGAAACTTCCTGATGATGTACCAGTCCAGGCGTTTAAGATTCAGCAGGGTGAAGATCTTTTTCATATTCGTCGTGTCACCTTTTCGATCATCCGCGGTTTCCATTCGGTGAAATCGCCGGCAATGATATGTTTGCGTGCCTCCCTGGCCAGCCAGACATAGAATGCCAGGTTGTGGATGGAGGCGATCTGCAGTCCCAGGATCTCGTTGGTGTTGATCAGGTGCCGCAGGTAGGCCTTGCTGTAGAGCTGGTCCACGAACGACTCGCCATCCTCCTCGAGGGGGGTGAAGTCGCTCTTCCACCGTTCGTTGCGCATGTTCATGATGCCCTCCTTGGTGAAGATCTGACCGTTGCGGCCGTTGCGGGTGGGCATGATGCAGTCGAACATGTCCACACCCCGTTCAATCGCCTCCAGGATGTTCTCCGGCTTGCCCACACCCATTAGGTAGCGAGGTTTATCCTTTGGCAGGATCCCGTTCACCAGTTCCACCATCTCGTACATCTTTTCCGTGGGCTCTCCCACCGCCAGTCCCCCGATGGCGTTGCCATCGGCACCCAGCGATGCGATTTTCTCAGCGGCCCGCCGCCGCAAGTCGGGATAGACGCATCCCTGCACGATGGGGAAGAGCGCCTGGCTGTGGCCGTAGGGGCACTCGCTCTGACCCATGCGGGTGATGCAGCGGGCGAGCCACCGTTCGGTCAGCTCGAGCGATTTCTTTGCATAACCGTAGTCGGCATCACCAGGGGTGCATTCGTCGAAAGCCATAATGATGTCGGCACCGATGACGCGCTGGATATCGATCACTTTTTCAGGGGTGAAGAAATGTCTGGATCCATCGATGTGCGACTGAAACATGGCTCCCTCCTCCGTAAGCTTGCGGTTCCCGGTGAGGGAGAAGACCTGGTAACCGCCGCTGTCGGTCAGCATCGGACGGTTCCAGCCGTTGAAACGGTGCAGTCCCCCTGCTGCCCCGATGATCTCCAGGCCGGGACGCAGGTAGAGGTGATAGGTGTTACCCAGAATGATCTCTGCCTTGATGTCCTCTTTCAGTTCGCTGATATGTACCGCCTTGACGCTGCCCGCAGTGCCTACCGGCATAAAGACAGGCGTTTCCACTTTCCCGTGGTCGGTGGTGATCACTCCTGCCCGCGCGTCCGACTTCGGGTCTGTATGTATCAATTGGAAATCCAAATTGTGCCTGTTCTTTGTTTTAATGCGCAAAGATATATTTTTTGGCTTTATAAACAGAATCGTAATGGTTTAAAAATAGTTATGGGGAAAAGAAAGCGAATGTGGCTCACAAATTCGTTTATCAACGAAGAAAACCCTATTTTTGTGCTGTTTTGACATTTTTATCAATCATACAAAGCTGACAGATGCCCCCGGAGTAAGAGGGTCAAACACCCCCTGAATAACCGTGTAACTGTCTGCAAGCAACATTTATTCATTATGGAAAAGATAACAGAAACCATGCAACGTAAGCCGGAATGGCTGAAGATATCACTGCCCCAGGGCAAGCAATACCTCGATGTGAAAGAGATCATCGCCAGAAAAGGACTGCATACCATCTGCGTGAGCGGCAAGTGCCCCAACCTGGCAGAATGCTGGGGCAGGGGCACCGCCACATTCATGATCCTGGGAGAGATCTGTACCCGCTCCTGCCGCTTCTGTAATGTGAAGACCGGCACACCGCTGGGGGTCGACTGGGATGAGCCGGCACGATTGGCCGATACCATTGAGCAGATGAACCTGCGCCATGTGGTGCTCACCAGCGTCGATCGTGACGACCTGGACGACGGGGGGGCCGAGATCTGGTCGCGTACCGTGCGTCGCATCAAGGAGCGCTGTCCGCAGGTGACCATCGAGACGCTGATCCCCGATTTCAACGGGCAGGAGGAGCTGATACGCAAGGTGATTGACGCCGGCCCCAACATTGTATCACACAATATGGAGACGGTACGGCGGCTGACACCCAAGGTGCGGAGCCGTGCGAAGTATGAGGTGAGTCTCAGGACCCTCGGGGTGATCGCGGCCAGCGGCAAGGTGAGAGCCAAGTCGGGCCTGATGGTGGGCCTGGGGGAGACCGAGCAGGAGATCTACGAGACCATGGACGACCTGCTGGCCGTTGGTTGCAGCGTGCTCACCGTCGGGCAGTACCTGCAACCCACACGAAAGCATCTGACGGTGAAAGAGTATGTCTCGCCAGAACAGTTTGCCCGTTACCGCGAGGTGGCACTCGAAAAAGGATTCCGCTTCGTGGAGAGTGGCCCGCTGGTACGCTCCTCCTATCACGCAGAGAAACATGTATAAGGGAATGAGTAGAAAAGTGATTTTTGAAGACCTGGGTCGCATCCGCTATAAGCAGGCGTGGGAGTATCAGGAGAAGCTGTTTGCACAGGTGATCCGCGACAAGCAGGAGCAGAAGCAGGAGAAAGAGCAGTACCTGCTCTTCTGTGAGCACGAGCATGTTTACACGCTCGGCAAGAGCGGCAAGCGGCAGAACTTGCTCATCACACGTCAGATGTGTGAGAGCAGGCAGATCGACCTGCATGAGATCGACCGTGGAGGTGACATCACCTATCATGGCCCCGGTCAGTTGGTGGCCTACCCGATCATTGACCTGGAGGCGTTCGGTATCGGCATCAGGCGTTACATCTCCCTGTTGGAGGATGTGGTGATCGAGACATTGAAACCATACGGTATTAAGGGGGAGAAGGATGAGAAGGCAATGGGGGTCTGGATTGACCTGGATGACCCTCTACGGGTACGTAAGATCTGTGCCATCGGCGTCCGTGCCAGCCGCTTTGTCACCATGCACGGCCTGGCACTTAACATCAACAGCGATCTCACCTATTTCAACTTCATCAATCCTTGTGGTTTCACCGACAAGGGGGTTACCTCCATGCAAAAGGAGTTGGGAGAGGAGGTTGATTTCAGAGAGGTCTCCAACGGAATGAAGCGTGCTTTCCGGGAGCTGTTTGATATGGATCTAACCGATCAGCGAAAACCGCATCACAACCCAGATTGGGAAACTGCTGTTACTTAAACATTTTTAACGGCGATTCCAGTTGAAACCAATTTAACATTTCTATTTTTGTATCTCATATCCGGAGAACCCTTTTAACAATCAACCCAATGAGCCAAATAGTCGATATCAAAGAACTGAACGATAGAATTGAACAGAAAAGTGCTTTTGTGCAGACAATTGTCACAGGCATGAACCATGTGATCGTGGGACAGAAACACCTGGTGGAGTCACTCCTGATCGGGCTCCTCTCCGATGGACACATCCTGCTGGAAGGGGTGCCGGGACTCGCGAAGACGTTGGCCATCAAGACGCTGGCACAACTGATCGATGCCGATTACAACCGTATCCAGTTTACGCCCGACCTGTTGCCCGCCGACGTGGTTGGCACCATGATCTACAGCCAACGCAACGAGGAGTTCCAGGTGAAGCATGGCCCCATCTTTTCCAACTTTGTGCTGGCCGATGAGATCAACCGTGCCCCTGCCAAGGTGCAGAGTGCCCTGCTGGAGGCGATGCAGGAGCGGCAGGTGACCATCGGCGAAGAGAGCTATAAGCTGCCAAACCCATTCCTGGTGATGGCAACCCAGAACCCGATCGAACAGGAGGGGACCTATCCGCTGCCCGAAGCACAGGTGGATCGTTTCATGCTAAAAGTGGTGATCAGCTATCCCTCACGTGAGGAGGAGAAGCAGATCATTCAGCAAAATATCTTCGAGCCGGTGGTCCCTGACCGTGCGGTCATCACCACGCAGGAGATCCTGGAGGCCCGCAAGGTGGTGCGGGAAGTATATATTGACGAGAAGATCAGCAAGTACATCGTCGATATTGTCTTTGCCACCCGTTTTCCCGATCAGTTCGGCATGGCTCACCTGAAAGATATGATCGGCTTCGGTGCCTCTCCCCGCGCCTCGATCAACCTGGCCCTGGCGGCACGTGCCTTTGCTTTCATTAAGCGCCGTGGCTACGTGATTCCTGAAGATATCCGGGCTGTATGCCACGATGTTCTTCGTCACCGTATCGGGCTCACCTATGAGGCAGAAGCCAATAACATGACCTCTGAGGAGATCATCAGCGAGATCCTCAATAAGATTGAGGTGCCCTGATCAGCTACGGGCTGTACCGGGACCAATCTACCTGACGTTGTAACACCCCACGGAGGGAATCAGCAATAATTCTATGGAAGCTACCGACCTGATCAAGAAAGTACGCCACATCGAGATAAAAGCAAGAGGTCTCTCGCGAAACATCTTTGCCGGAGAGTATCATTCTGCCTTCAAGGGGCGAGGCATGGCTTTTTCGGAGGTGAGGGAGTATCGTTATGGGGATGATATGCGTGACATCGACTGGAACGTTACTGCCCGTTACAACCGTCCCTTCGTCAAGATCTTTGAGGAGGAACGGGAGCTGACGGTGATGCTGATGATCGATGTGTCGGAGAGCCTCGGCTTCGGATCCAGGTCCATGCTCAAGCGTGACATGGTGGCCGAGATAGCTGCCACACTCGCTTTCTCGGCGATACAGAACAACGACAAGATCGGCGTCATCTTCTTTACCGACAAGGTGGAGAAGTTCATCCCTCCCCAGAAAGGGAGGAAGCATATCCTCTTCATCATCCGTGAGATCCTCGGGTTCACCCCCGAGAGCCACGGCACCGATCTGAACATGGCGTTACGCTATATGACCAACGCCATCAGGAAACGTTGTACCGCTTTCCTGATCTCCGACTTTATTGATTCGGGCGACTATCTGAAGGCAATGCAGATAGCCGGTCGCAAGCATGACCTGGTGGCCATCCAGGTCTATGACCAGCTGAGCACCGCCCTCCAGCCAGTGGGATTGATGAAAGTGTGGGATCCTGAAAAAGGGGATGAACGATGGATCGATAGCTCATCGAAACAGGTACGCGAACAATACCGTCGTTGGTGGAACAGCCTGCAGGATAAGATGATCACTGCTACCCGCCAGAGCGGCGTTGACAGTGTCTCTGTTTCCACGGAGAGTGATTATGTGAAGTCGTTGCTGCAACTATTCCAACAAAGGAGATAGCATTGAGAACAAAGAGATTACATAACAGTTGGATATACAAGGGAATGCTGACAACCGTGGCGCTCCTGATGGGAGGGGTGCTCAACGCCCAGCGGGCGTCAGTGCATGCCACCGTGCAACCCACCGAGATCCTGATCGGAGAGCAGGCGGTGATCAACCTGAAAGTGATCACACCCAAGGAGAAGATCATTCATTTTCCTGTGTATGAAAAAGAGATCATCCCCGGTATTGAGGTGATTGCGATGCTGCCACCCGATACCACCATCGAGAACAACGTGATGACGCTCAATTTCCGCTATCTGGTCACCTCGTTCGATTCCACCCTCTACCATGTGCCCTACATACCGATATTTGACGGAACCGACACCATCTACTCCAACTCTTTCGGGTTGAAAGTGACCTCACCAGAGCTATCAGACTCCACGCTGGCCTATCTGGAGCGAATCAACAAGGGAGAGACCGACTCAATCGATTTCAATCAGTTGCAGCTCAACGATATCAAACCGATCCGCAAACCTCCTTTTGTCTGGACCGATTATCTCTGGCTGCTCTGGATCCTGCTGGGGGTGTTGATCCTGTTGGCGCTCATCGCTTTGGTGGTTTACCTGGTGCTGCGGAAGAAGCGAAAAGGCTATTTCTTTAAGCCTCCCGAAGTGCTGCCGGCACACATTCGTGCCTTGAAAGAGCTGGACAAGCTCAAGCAGGAGAAGATGTGGCAGCAGGGGCGGGAGAAAGAGTTCTACAGCCGGCTGACCGATATCCTGCGTTCCTATATCTGGGAGCGTGAGGGGATACAGGCGATGGAGATGACCTCGGGAGAGATCCTGAACGCCATCCGTAAGGTGGCCGAGACCGATTCGGTTTACGACAACCTGAAACAGATACTGACCACCGCCGATCTGGTGAAGTTTGCCAAGTACAAACCCTATCCCGATGAGAATGACCTGAGCATGGTGAATGCCTATTTCTTCGTGAACCAGACCAAAGAGGATGACCCCATCCCTGATCCGAAGGCGGACGGGAAACAGAAAGATGATCAATCCGATAACGAATAAGAGTGAATTGGCATGGAGTTTTTGCATCCTGAATATCTATATCTGCTGCTGTTGTTGGTACCGCTGACGCTATGGTACATTGTGCGCCTCTCCAAGGCGCAGGCCTCTTTCAGGCTTGCCTCAACGGATGCTTTCAACGGACTGAAGCCCGGCTTCAGGGTCTATATGCGACACTTTCCTTTCCTGCTGCGGCTGCTCTCCATTGCCCTGGTGATCATTGTGATTGCCCGCCCGCAGTCGGTGAGCAGCTGGGAAGAGTCAGAGACACAGGGTATTGATATTGTGCTGGCACTCGATGTCTCCGGCTCCATGCTGGCACAGGATCTGAAACCCGACCGGTTGCAGGCCGCCAAAAAGGTTGCCGCTGAGTTTATCACAGACCGGAGCAACGACAACATCGGACTGGTGATCTTTGCTGGGGAGAGCTTTACGCAGTGCCCCCTTACCACCGACCACAAGGTATTGCTCAACCTGCTCGATGACATCAATTTCGGCATGATAGACGACGGTACCGCCATCGGACTCGGGCTGGCTACCTCGGTGAACCGACTCAAGGAGAGCCAGTCACAGTCGAAAGTGGTGATCCTGCTCACCGATGGCACCAACAACAGCGGCCAGATAGCACCGCTTACTGCGGCCGACCTGGCACGATCTTACGGGATCAGGGTCTATACCGTGGGTGTTGGCACCAAGGGGATGGCACCCACACCGGTCAACACTCCTTTCGGCATACGGATGCAGAACATGCCGGTGGATATCGATGAGGAGACACTCACCGAGATAGCGGCCATAACCGGGGGACAGTATTTCCGTGCACAGGATACGGAGGGACTGCGTCAGGTTTACAATGAGATTGATGAGATGGAGAAATACCTGATCAGCGTGCAGAACGTGACACGGCGACAGGAGCTTTTCCTGCCCTTTGCACTCGCCGCTCTGGCGTTAATCCTGCTGGAGCTGCTGTTGAGACGTACCTGGTTGAGAAGCATTCCCTGACCAGTGAAGCACTGAATGTGGGTACTGATGTATAAAAATGAACAAAGAGAATTAAAGATAAATGTTTAGATTCGGAAATCCGGAATATCTCTGGCTGTTTGCGGCTATGCCCCTCTTGCTGGCCCTTTACCTCTATCTGAACATCAGAAAGCGGAAAGATGTTGAGAAGATGGGGAGCCTCACCACGCTCAGGATGATGATGCCGGAGCTCTCGCTGAAACGCTCCTACCTGAAGTTCTGGCTGATCTTCGCCGCCCTCTGCATCGGCATCTTCCTGGTTGCCCGTCCGCAGTTTGGCACCAAGGTGGAGACGGTTGAGAAAGAGGGCATCGAGCTGGTGATTGCCATCGATGTCTCCAACTCGATGCTTGCCAGGGATCTCTCTCCCGACCGGTTGAGCCTTGCCCGCCAGATCCTCTCCCGTCTCATCGATGTGCGCAGGGACGACAAGGTTGCACTGGTTGTCTTTGCCGGAGAGGCATATGTACAGATGCCGCTTACCTCCGACACACAATCGGCCAAGATATTCCTCAACAGCATTGATCCTTCGCTGGTGCCGGTGCAGGGTACTGCTATTGCTGACGCTATTACTCTGGGTATGAGCTGTTTCTCATCTGACAAGGAGGTGAGCAAAGCGATGGTGATCATCACCGACGGAGAGGATCACGAGGGCAACGCCAGTGAGGTGGCAGCCGAAGCAGCCAAGGCGGGTGTGATGATCAACGTGCTGGGGATAGGCTCCATCGAGGGTGCTCCGGTGCCGGGCGATGGCACCGGCAACAACTACATGACCGACAGCGAGGGCAATGTGGTGGTGTCGCGGCTGAACGAGGAGATGGCAATGGCGATCGCCCGCAACGGTGGGGGGCTATATGTGCGTGCCGACAACTCCAACACGGCAGTGCGTGCGCTGGAAGCACAGCTGGATGAACTTGAGACGACGCGTACCGCTTCGCTCACCTATTCCGAGTATGATGAGCAGTTTCCGCTGCTGGGTTGGTTTCTTTTGGTGATTCTCATCGTGGAGCTGCTCATCTATGACAAGAAAAACAGGTTATTCAGAAACGTGAGGTTATTCAGATGAAACGAACAGCAATCTTACAAACTCTTTTATTCCTGATAACGGTATCCATGCCGCTCTCTTCAATGGCACAGAAAGAGGTCAGAAAGAACATCCGGAAAGGGAACAAGGTATATCAGGAGCAGAAATACTCCGAGGCAGCCGGTTACTTCGGTAAAGCGGTGGAGGAGAATCCCGAATCGAAGGAGGCCGCATTCAATCTGGGGAACACCTATTACCGGCAGAAAGAGTGGGACAAAGCAACCGGGCAATACCAGCAATTTGTGACACTGGAACAGGAGAATCCGGAGGAGGCCGCCGCCGGCTGGCATAACATTGGCAATGCTCTTCTGCAGAAAAAAGATCTGCAGCAAGCAATGGAGGCTTACAAGATGTCACTGCGGCTCAACCCGAATGATGATGAGACCCGCTACAACCTGGCAGTGGTACAGAAGATGATCCAGGATCAGCAGGATCAACAACAGGATCAGAATAAGGATGAACAGGAGCAGCAACAGGAGCAGCAACAGGATCAACAGTCGCAAAACCAGCAGCAGGATCAACAGGATAAACGGGCCGAACAGCCAGACCAGCCGGAGCAGATGTCGCGCGACAATGCCCGTCAGTTGTTGCAAGCCATTGAGCAGGATGAACAGCAAACGCAGAAGAAAGTACAGCAGATCAAGGCACAGGAGCGAGAGCAGAAAGCGGAAGAAAACAGACGAAATAACAGAAACTGGTAGCGTGCTAAAACAGATGAAACAGAAGATCCACATACACCCTCTCCTTTTACTGATATGGGTAATGCTTGTTGCGAACAGTCCATGGCTCGCGGCACAGATCACCTTTAAAGCCACTGCTCCCGCAACAGTGGTCGAGGGAGAGCAGTTTCGCCTCAGCTATCACCTCAACAAGGAGGGGCGTGATCTGCGACTGCCCGAACTGACCGGCTTCGACCTGCTCTTTGGTCCCAGCACCTCCACCAGTTACAGCCAGCGCACCATCAACGGCAAGACCACCTCAGAGATGTCAGTCACCTACACCTACATCCTGATGGCAAATAAAGCGGGCAGCTATACCATCCCACCTGCATCCATCACCGTAGATGGGAGCAATTACCAGTCGAACAGCCTCCAGATCAAAGTGCTGCCCCCCGATGAGAACAGTGGGGGTGCATCAGATGGCGGGGAGAGCCGGCAAAGTCCATCACCGGGTAGCGGTACTGCAACGGTTTCGGCCAACGATGCTTTTATCCGTGCAATCGTTTCCAAAAACAATGTATTCGAACAGGAGGGCTTCACCGTTACTTTCCGTCTCTATACCACTCTGAACGTGGTCAACTTCGGCAAGATACAGTTTCCCGAGTTCGAGGGTTTCATGGTGGAGGAGATTGACCTTCCGGCAAATAAACAGCTGCAAATGGAGCGCTACAACGGTAGGAATTACTATACTGCTGATCTGCGCAAGACACTGCTTTTCCCTCAGCGTCCCGGCAGGATCACCATCCCCTCCGGTACCCTGGAGATGGTCTTCTCTGTACCCTCCGGCAAAAAAATATCTTCTTTCTTTGGTCCGCAGGAGCTGATGGTGGATGTGAAGAAAGCATTAAAAACGAACCCCCTTGATATCGAGGTGAAGCCACTGCCGGAGGGGAAACCTGCCAGCTATGCCAATGCGGTGGGGAGCTTCACCATGAAGTCTCAGCTCAGTCATACAGAATCGAAGGCGAATGAGGCGATTACCTTACAACTGGAGATATCGGGTACCGGTAACCTGAAGTTGATCCGCAATCCGTTGGTTGTTTTCCCTGATAACTTCGAACAATATGACCCCACCGTGGACAACATCTTCAACGTTACCACGAATGGGCTCTCCGGCATGCGTCGCATAGAGTACATGGTGATCCCCCGCTATGAAGGCAATTACACCATCCCTCCCGTGGAGTTCACCTATTTCGATCCAGCCAGCGCCACCTACAAGACGCTGACCACCCCTGAATACCGGTTGAACATCGCGAAAGGAGACGCCGGGAATGTTCCCTCCTCCTCATTTGTGACCCGTCAGGATGTGAAAGTGGAGCAGGATATCCGTTTCCTGATCACCGGAGAACCTCATTTTCAGTCGCGTGACAGATTCTTCGTGGGCTCATTGGGCTACTGGCTCTGGATCTTTATTCCTCTGCTTCTGCTGATCGTTTTCTACCTGATCTACCAGAAGCAGGTTCGTGAGAATGCCAACGTGGCGCTGATGCGCAACCGGAAAGCCAACAAGATTGCTCTCAAGCGACTTAAGCAGGCAGAACATTATCTCAGGGAACAAAAAAGTGAGAACTTCTATGAGGAGGTGCTGCGTGCCCTCTGGGGTTATTTTAGTGACAAGCTATCGATACCGGTGGCACGACTCTCACGTGACAATGTGGAGTCGGAGCTCAAGAGTTATGGCATTGATGAGGAGCTGACAAGCCGCTTCATGCAGATCCTTGACAGTTGTGAGTTTGCACGCTATGCACCCACCGGGGGGGATGCTGCCATGGACAGGCTTTATCAGGATACACTGGATGCAATTGGAGAGATGGAAAACAGATTAAAGAAATCAAAATGATGCGGATGAACCGATTACATTTGATCGCTTTCAGCCTCTTGTTGATGAACCTGACAGTCACAGGGATCACGGCTCAGGAGAATCAGGATGCTACAGCGCTACAGGCTGATACGATTCCGGCAGCTTCCACTGAAACGCCACTCCCGGCTGTTGAGGCTGCAGCAGAGGCCTACAGAACCGGCAATTTCAGGAAAAGCATCGAACTGTATGAGTCGGTGGTTGCAGAAGCACTGGCAGATAACCGCGAGTCGGCTGAAGTTTATTACAACCTGGGGAATGCCTATTTCCGTGATAACCAGCTGGGGAAAGCGATCCTGAACTATGAAAGGGCTTATTTGCTCGATCCCGGCAACAGCGACATCCGGCACAACCTGCGTTTTGCACGAAACAGGACAGAAGATCGCATTGAGCCGGCTGCTGTTTTTTTCCTGCAAAACTGGTTTAAGGGAGTGAGAGACCTCAATAGCTCCAATCGCTGGGCGGTGATAAGCATCATCTTCTTCCTGCTGTTTCTCATCTGTGTAGCTGCTTTTCTGTTTCTGCGTATTCTATGGGTGAGGAAAACAGCATTTTACAGCGGGATCATCTTTCTCCTGCTGATGATCGCTGCCACTACTTTCGCTTTCAGCCAGAAAAAAGAACGGATCCGGCGCGACGGCGCCATCGTGATGGTGGGAGCCGCCCCGGTGAACGCTTCTCCCGACGAAAACGGCAACCGGCTGTTTGAACTGCATGAAGGGACAAAGGTGAAAATCAGGAACAGCGACGGCAACTGGTACGAGATAGAGATAGCCAATGGCAGTGTAGGCTGGACGGCAAAAAAGAACGTGGAACGGATTTAACTTAACAGCCAGGGTATGGCCGCAGCTCTGTGAGTTGCTGCATAGCCCGGCACAATGATGAATAGATGAAAGAGGCGATTGAGCGGCTGCTACCCCTTGAGCGGGATCTTTTTTTTCTGTTGAATGGCAGCGATTCACCCTGGTTGGATGACTGGATGTGGACGGTGAGTGGCCGCTTTGTGTGGATTCCTCTTTTTCTGGCGATTCTTTTCCTCTTTTTTTATCGTACTCCAGCGAAACAGGCATTGCTGGTCACCCTCTTCTTTATCCTGGTGTTCGTACTGAGCGACCAGCTCTCCTCCGGCATCTGCAAGCCTTTCTTCGAACGGTTCCGTCCTACTCATCACCCTGACTTCAAGGAGCTGGTGGATATTGTCAACGGTTATCGTGGTGGCAGATACGGATTCATCTCCGGTCATGCTACCAACAGCTTCGGACTGGCTATCTTCCTCTCGCTGCTGTTCCGTCATCGCGGGGTCACTCTTTCGTCCCTCGGCTGGGCTACACTTAACAGCTACACCCGCATTTACCTGGGGGTACACTTTATCTCTGACATCGTGGCAGGTATGATTGCCGGGTCGCTGCTGGCCTTTTTGCTCTACCAGCTGATGATGCTTCTCATGAATCGTCTGCCGGCAACACGAGCTGTTTCAGCCGGCCCGCTCTATGACCGCAATCAGGGCAAATGGCTGACCCTGTTGATCATTGGTTACCTCTTCCTGCTCACCCTCTTTAGCCCCCTGTTGGCCTCCCTGCCACACTGAGATCATGATCGTAACCGTTTCGTCATCTTTTCACAAAGATTTTGTGGAAAAAGTTTGGAATATCTTTTTTTTTCCGTAAGTTTAAGGCTTCAAATCAATTTAAAACGGATTTTCAACTAAAAATAAAAAGCCATGGCAAGAACAATTACCTTTAACGAGCTAAGAGAACTGAAAGACAAACTCCCTGATGGCAGTATCCACCAAATAGCCGCAGAGCTGAAGATGAAACCCGAGACCGTGCGCAACTATTTTGGCGGATACAATTACAAAGAAGGCAAGAGCGTGGGGATACATATTGAGCCGGGACCGAATGGTGGTATTGTCGTACTGGATGATACCACTATTTTTGACAAGGCTCTTCATATTCTGGGACTGGAAGATTACCCCGAACCGGATCACCAACCCAAAGTGACAGAAGAGGAGGAGTAGAGACAAGAGAGAACCCAATGACCGTTTGCGTGAAAAACAGGCGACTGGTTTTTTTTTGATGGATTTCACCAGACACCGCTGGCCGTGGGCTGCAGGTGTCCCAAAGGAAAGCAGTATGGAAAAAGATAACAAACATGACGAAGAGAAAATGGTCACGGTGGCCATTCATTCCTATGAGAAAGCACATATCCTGAAGACCATTCTGGAATCGGAAGGGATACCGGCTGTGATCCATGGCATCAGGATGATCGAGCCGGTGATACCAGGGAATGTGCGGGTAAGAATCAACGAGCGTGATCTGCCGCGTGCCCTGCAAATCATTGAAGAGCTCGACTTCACCGAACAGGATGCGAAAGCGGTGAACAGGGAGAACAAAAAGGAGATTCTTGTGCCGGTCGATTTCTCTGATTATTCCCTCACCGCTTGTGCATTTGCGTTTCAACTGGCTCGTGACCTCGCTTGTGAGGTGAAGCTGATGCATGTATTCTTCACGCCCTTTTATCCCGCAACGGTGCCCTTTGGCGACTCATTCACGATACAGCCGGCCGACAGAAGCATCTATCAGGATGTGAAGAGTAAAACCGAGAAGGAGATGTCGCAGCTGGTCACAAAGATCAGGGAACGGGTATCGAAGGGAGTCCTGCCCGACGTACCGTTTCAGACATTACTGGTAGAGGGACTTCCGGAGGAGGAGATCATCGCCTATTCAAAGAAGATCAGACCCACAGCCATCGTCATGGGTACCAGGGGGCGCAATGCCAAGGAACTGGATCTGATCGGTAGCGTTACCGCTGAGGTGATGGATGGATGCCGCACGCCGGTCTTTGCCATCCCCGAAGGCACCCAGGTGCAAGGAGTGGCAGAGATGAAGAACATCGTCTTCCTCACCAACTTCCAGGAACGTGAGTTCAAGGCATTCGACATCATGATGCAGTTCCTGAAACCCTACCAGGTAAAGGTCTATCTGGCACACATCGCCAAAAAGGAGGATGTCTGGAACGAGATCAAGCTCTCTGGCATCCAGAAAAAGTTCGCGGAACTGTACCCCCACCTGGAAACAGAGTACCGGCTGATTGAACAGAGCCTCGGGCTGGAAGAGTCACTGGAGCAGTTCGTGAAAGAACATCAGATCGACATGATCGCCCTCTCCAGCTCCCGCAGAAATATCTTCGCGCGGATGTTCAACCCCGGCATTGCCCGCCGCATGTTGTTCCATTCCGATACACCGCTGCTGGTGATCAAGGGGATGTAAACACCCTTTTGCGCAATCGCATATCGACAAAAAAAAAGGGCCTCTTTCGTCAGAGACCCTTTTTTAGGGGTGTGCGGTATCACTACTGTTTACTGAATACCCAGTTTGCTTTTTACCATCGGCGTAATGTTGACAGCCGTAGGGCTCACATAGACAATGGGCGATTGCGCGGTGGAGACGTCAAAGATAAAGGTGTAGCTGTTTTCATCACCTACCGCCTTGATTGCATCGGCAATCTTCCTGTTTATCGGCTCCAGCAACTGCTGCTGCAACTGCTGCATCTCCTGCTGGCTGTTCTGCAGATAGACTTGATATCGTTCCTGGATCTGCGCCAGTTGTCTTTGCTGGTCCTTCAGCACGGTTTCAGATGTAGCTTTGTTCTTGTCGAACTCCTCCGTTTTCTTGTTGAACTCATCCACCAGTGCCTGTCCATTCTTGGAGATCTCCTCCTGTTTGGAGTTCAGTTGGGTCTCAATTCCGGAGATCTCCGGCATGGCGGAGAAGATCTCCTGTGCGTTCAGATACGCAATTTTTACTTCCTGTGCCACTGCCGCCAGAGGGGCCAGAGCAATCATACAGATCAATAATTTTTTCAACATAATTCTATTTTTCAATTTTAATTAATGAATGCTGGTTTTAAAAGCTTACAAAGATAAGCTTTTATTTTTAATAGCCTAACCGGGAGAGTACCAGATCACTGATGTCGATAGAGGGAGAGGCAAAAATCACCGATGTGGCGGAGGCACGATCCAAAACCAGGGCGTAGCCCTCTTCGGTTGATATCGCCTTGATCGCTTCGTAAACGTTGTCCTGAATCGGCTTGATCAGTTTCTCCTGTTGTTCAAACAGCGCTCCCTGCGGTCCGAAGTACTGGTTACGTAACTCCTGAATGGCATTCTCTTTTGCCACGATCTCATTTTCCCGTTTGGTCTTTTCGCTGCCTGCCAGGAAAGCCAGATCAGCCTGGTATTTTTTGTACATGGCATTTACGGTCTCCACCTCTTTATCCACTTCAGCTTGCCACTCTTCCGTCATCGCTTCCAATTGCTTGGTGGCGCTTTCGTAGGCGGGGATACGTTTGAGGATGTACTCCATGTCGATCAGTGCATATTTCTGTGCAAAACTGTTCCCCATGGAGATCATCATCAATAAACCGAAAACTAACAATACTTTCTTCATATTTTTCTCTTTTGGATGTTTATAACAGAATGGTTCTGATAATAAAGACCATTTGTAAGGTATAACGTTTAGAGCAGCTTGCGTAAAAATTGTTAAAGAAGGGGTGAAGAACAACCCGCACCCCTCAGGGGGTGGGCTGTTGCATCCTCAAATGAGCTCTCCGCCTTCATCAGAACTCCTGCCCGATGATAAAGTGAAACTGACTGCCGCCTCTCTGCCTGCTTCCGGTACCGAAAACAGTGTCAAACCCGTAAGCCCAGTCGATCCCCATCAGCCCGATCATCGGCAGGAAGATGCGGGCACCTACGCCAGCCGACCGTTTCAGATCGAAAGGGTTGAGATCTTTTACCTCTAGCCAGGCATTACCTGCCTCCAGGAAAGCTACACCGTAGATGGTGGAGTTGGGCTCCAGTATGAACGGATAACGCAGCTCCACTCCCAGACGGGTGTAGGCTCTTGCCTGCTGCGCGATTGAGTTGTTCTCGTACCCCCTCAGCGCAACGTTTTCAGTGGCGAAAGAGGCTGAATAACCACTCATGCCATCCCCACCCACGTCGAAAGTCTCAAAGGGGGTCTTCTTGTCTCTGTTGTAATGACCCAGGATACCAAACTCAACCCTGGTGGCAATCACCGGTGTACGGGTAACTGTAGAGGGGGTGAGCGGTGTGAATGTGCGTATCTTCAACTTCCACTTGTGATACTCGTTCCAACGATATTTCTCCGCATCGTTGTATGCCATGGCACCATAATCCTTCCCATCCCACAGCGAGAAGGGAGGTGTGGCACTCACGCTCAGGGTGAATTGCGACCCGGTACGGGTGTAGATCGGGTTGTCGGTAGATATACGGGAGAGTGTGAGTCCAAGTGTAATGCTGTTGCTGACGCCTGTCTGGAAAGGGAACTGGTTCCATGACCAGTTCTCCAGTCCATAACGCTGGTACCCCAGCTCGCCCATGAACTGGAAGTAGTCGTCTGGCCATTCCAATCGCTTGCCATACCCCAGTGACAAGCCGAACATACTGAATACCTGGTTGGGGTCTGAGGCATATTGGGCCATGTCCTCATATCCATAGCCGCCATAGCCGCCATAACCGCCATATCCTCCGTAGTTGCCGTAACCGTACATATAGGGGTTGTAGTAGCTGTTCTGTGAGTAGTAATCACTGTTGAGCCCGGTGTACCTTGAATAGTAGGCACTCACGGAGAGGTTGTTGGGCCTTTTTCCGCCGAACCAGGGTTCCATGAACTGAAACTGGTACGATTGGTAGTAACGGCCGTTGGTCTGTGCACTCAGCACCAGTGTCTGTCCCTCACCCTGCGGGATGATACCCCTGTGCATGGAGGGGTTGAGCAGATTCTGCAGGGAGAAGTTGTTCAGTTTCAGGCTCAGCTTGCCAACCAGTCCGGTGACACCCCATCCGGCAGAGAACTCAATCTGGTCATTGCCCTTTGAGGTGAGTGGGTAAGTGATATCCACCGTGCCATCTTCCGGGTTGGGGTTGATGCCGCCTGAGATGTCGGCAGAGAGTGCTTCCGGATCGAAATGCCCCGTTTGGGCGATCTCACGTACCGATCGAAGCAGGTCCTCTTTACTAAAGACCGCTCCCGGCTTGGTACGTAGTTCCCGACGGATCACATCTTCATAGAGACGGTCGTTGCCCTGGATGATCACCCGCTTGATGGTCGCTTTGGGTCCTTCCACCACGCGCAGCTCCAGGTCAACCGAGTCATTCTCGATGTTGATCTCTACCGGATCGATGTTGGAGAAGAGATAGCCGTTGTTCTGGTAGAGGTTCACCGCGGCATCCTCATCCGTAATCAGACGTTCCTGCAACTTCTTCTGGTTGTACACGTCACCTGGTGCCATATTGAGCAGTAGTCCCAGCTGTGCAGAGGAATATTGCGTGTTACCCACCCAATTGATGGAGCGGATATGGTACTGGGGCCCCTCATAAAGCGCTATCTCAATGTTGACCGTTTTCTCATCATGCTTGTAAACCGTGTCACGGATGATCTCCGCGTCGCGGTAACCCATTTCGTGGTACTTCCCGATCAGATTTTTCTTGTCCTCCTCGTACAGTTCCTCCACAAACTTCTTCGTACGGAACAGATTGCGCAGCTTCCCTTTCTCATTGGTTTTCTTCATCGCCGATTTCAGCTGTCTGTCGCTGAGCGCTTCATTCCCTTCGATCAGGATGCTGTTGACCTTCAGTTTCTCTTTCTTGTCGACATTGATCTCCAGTACCACCTGGTTCTGTTGTGTGGAGTCGGGACGTTGGAAGATGCGCACCTCGGCATCACCGAATCCTTTTTCGGCGTAGAAGCTCTTGATGATGGTTTCTGCCCGGGCAATCTGTGGTGGAGTGATCTGGTTCCCTTTTACAAAACCAATCTTCTTCTCAATGTCTTCCTGCTCACTCTTCTTCATGCCGAAATAGCGAATGTCAGCAACCCGGGGACGGTCGGTGAGACGGATCTCCAGCCATACACTATCTCCCTCAATCTTTGTCTGCAGGATCTTCACGTCTGAGAAGAGTCCCTGTCGCCAGAAACGCTTCAGCGCAGCTGTGATCTCTTCGCCGGGGATCTGTATCTCCTGTCCCTTTTTAAGGCCTGAGAAGCCTACCAACACAAACTTCTGATCCTCATACATGGTTCCCTCCACACCGGTAATTTCAATATCAGCAATGGTGTATTTGCGGGGGGGTGCTGTATAGTTCACATTCAGTTCCGCAGGAATTGTGGCTTGAATGGTGTCATTCTGTTGCGCCTGTAATGTTGCCTGCGAAAGTGTGATGGCGAGTAAAAGTATTGGGAATGTTCTCTTCAACATTGTTGTGATGTTATTCTTTTTTGCTGACTTTCAAGGTTCAGGGTTGATTCATTATTGTTCCGGCTCAATCTGTTCGCTGATCTTGCCATATCTTCTCTCCCTTTTCTGGTAATCGATGATCGCTTTGAAGAGCTCCTCATCGTTGAAATCAGGCCAGTAGGTATCGGTGAAATAGAACTCGGCGTATGCACATTGCCACAATAGAAAATTGCTGATGCGTTGTTCACCGCCGGTGCGGATGAGCAGATCAGGATCGGGCAGACCGCAGGTGGTGAGGTAGTTGCCAAGCGTCTCCTCATTGATCTCTTCCTCCCGTAGTGTACCTGCCTGCACATTGCGACAGATCTTTTTTGCTGCTTCTGTCAGCTCCCATCTCGAAGAATAGCTGAGTGCGATTACCAGGGTGAGTCCTTTCCCCCCTGCGGTCTCCTCGATGCACTCCTGCAGGATCCTTCTTACATTGTCTGGCAAACGCTCCAGGTCGCCTATGGCGGCAATGCGCACACCATTTTTTTTTAGCGCTGCAGTCTCCCTTGTCAGGGCAAAGACAATCAGATCCATCAGCCCTTTCACCTCCTCTGTGGGGCGATGCCAGTTCTCGGTAGAGAAAGCATATAGCGTAAGGTATTTTACCGATGCTGAGGAGGCAGCTTCCACCACTCTCCTGATAGCCTCCACGCCCTCCTTATGACCTGCACTTCTATCCAGGCCCCTGGCTTTTGCCCAGCGTCCGTTTCCATCCATGATGACGGCAATATGAGCAGGAAGGTGGTTCGGATCTATTTTTTCAATCAACGACATCGTATCTAATTGGTTGTTTTTAATTGTTGCCACAACAGGGCTCCCGGCGTAACCCGAAATCCCATGTGAGGTAAATCATCGTGATGGAATACCAGTCCTGATTCTTCAGAAGAGAGCCTTCTATGCCGTAGGGGTGCTCCATATCAGGCTCCATCCCCTCCTGTGTCACATCAAGGTCATCGCTGAACAGCTTTCTCATCGAAAATTCAATACCGATATTCATCCTGTTTTTTATTTTATATTTCAACCCAGCTCCAAATGGGATGTTCACATCCAGGAACGATCGTTCACCCGAAGCTGAGGTGATGCCAACACCTGCCAGCAGGTAGGGTGTAAAGCGACTCGTCCGGAGGTACTCATACCGGTCGCTATAGGGCAGGAAGTTGAGCTCCATCTGAGCACCCGCCTCTGTGAAGCTTCTCCTGAAAGCATGGCTTACCCCGTAAGGGAAAGCATTGCCGCTACTGGCGCTGTTTCCGGAGAGGGATCCAGCCAGGATGTTGGCTTTCACAGCCCAATGGAGGTTGATGTTGTAACGCATCAACAAGCCTCCCGCTATGCCCGGATGGAGATAGAAGCGGTTCCTGTTGAGATCACCCATGTAAAACGAAGTGCCGGCAGCGCCTCCCATCTCATATCGGTACTCCTGTGCATGGAGTGACATTGACAGGAAGCAGCAGAGCATGGTGATCCATAAGGAGCGCATCTTACATACCGGTAAACTTGTTGAGACGACCCCTCCAGGCATCCGTTATCTGAGCTTGCTCAGAAGATATTCCGCCGAATATCCATATATAGTTTTCTGAATCGGTAAATACCGACGCATTGCTTCGAACCCTAAACTCCTGAGGAAATGATTGGTTCTCGCCAGTCTGTTTCCACTCCAGTCCGAAGTTATCGGAGATGTAGAGACGGTTCCCCTCTGATGTGAGCACCATCAGATAGGGTTTGCTGTCATAATAGAAGAGCCTGCTTCCCTGCAGGTTCAATGACGCTGGCACTGATGCATGAATCAAACTGATCTGCTCGTTATCTTTCTGCAGGATCCATATCTCGTTGGAGATTGCGTGGTCGGCCGTGGTGCCACCTGTCAGCAGGAGGTACTTGATGGAGTAGGATGCTGGATCATCTACCTGCGTAGCTGAAAAACCGCTGAGCGGGAACATTGCGGGAAGATCATTCATCATCACCACCTCCGTGAAATCGGATGTCTCTGCAAAACGAATCCTGTTATCCTGCTCCACAGCCAGCAGCAGCCTGCCCCCATCTGCCGCAGGAAGGGTGCCATAGATGGCCAGAACAGTATGCGTGGAAGAGACAACATTCCAGTTGATCCCGTTGGATGAATGATAGAGCGTGTGTGCCGCTGGATCCAATGCGTAGATGCCCTCACCTGCCACGGTAAGGGTGGTTAGATCGGTTGAGGGTGGCAATCCTGTCAGGTTGAGTGGACTCCATGCAAGGTTGTTTCCTGCTTCTGTCATCACAGCTTCAACGCTGTCGCCACGCTTGTAATAGGTGAAGAGGTGATTATTCAACTGCACGGTTTTTTGGGACTGGGGAGCTGCAGGGAGATAATCACTATCCAGCATTTGCCAGTTGATGATATAGGGATCCTCCTGGTAGATGTTCAGTTCAAAGTGGTATTCTTTCCTCGTGATCCCATCGGGAGCAGTGGTGGTAATCCTGGTGAGTCGGTTTATTGCCACTGAGTCATATACCTGCCAGAGGTAGCTGCTGTCTGAATCGAGGGTCAATATCACCTGTGTGAAAGGGTTGTAACTGTTGGCACTCCTGAGGGTCAGCATCACGCTGTCGACCTTGAAAAGGTATGGCAAAGGCTCTTTGTTGAAGATCCTCCCATTGATCTGGTCAATGGTAAACCGGGTGGCAGTCAACAACCCTGCGGTATCCGATTTGGATGCCAGTGTGATCGCGTATATCTGTGCATCGGGTGAATATTCCACATTGTCAGTCGATGAATTCAGGCATGAGGAGAGGAGCAACAAGGTTACGACAAGCACCGATGCCAAGGGGAAATATTTAGATATCATTTGTTTCAAAAATATTGTACACCAGGTTTAAGTATGTGCAAAAGTAGAAAGATTTTTCGCTATAACCATATTAAAATGAATATTTAAAGAAAATTTCGAGTTCTTTTGCTCTTTAAATGGAACTGCAGTGAGCCTGCATATTTCTCTACATGGATGATTTCACCTTGTATCTCAGGTGCTTTTACACCATCACCGAGCCGTAATTCCGACCGCTCCACATAGGCTTCATCCCACAAACCGGTCTCAATGAAACTGCTCAGCAAACGGGCTCCTCCCTCCACCAGTAAAGAGTGGATCTTCTCCCCGAAGAGATGACTCATCATCTGGCTGATGGTGTCACGGTTGAAGTCAATGATGATCTGTTTCACCCGTGCCGAGGGAGGAAAGGGATGGCGTGCCAAAGCGCTGAAGATGATGGTAGGTGCTGTTCCGTTGAAGAGTGCCGCATCGGATGGTATTCTGTTCTCCCGGTCAATGACCACCCGTGTGGGGTGTGCCCCAAACCATTTCCTGGAGGTGAGTTGTGGATCATCAAGCAGTGCGGTGTTGGTTCCCACAAGGATGCCTGCCACCTCCGTCCGGAACTTGTGTACGATGCTTTGTGTCAGTGGGTTGGAGATCATTGCCGGAGCTCTTTCATCCAGCGATGTGCGCTCATGGTCCATGAAGCCGTCGCGGCTCTCTGCCCATTTGAGGATCACATAAGGCCTTTTAAGGAGCTGGTTGACAAAAAAGGCTCTGTTGAGCACTCGTGCTTCTTTCTCCAGCATGCCTTCGATGACCTCAACGCCCGCCGCCCGCATCATGGCAATACCCTTGCCCGAGACCAGGGGGTTGGGATCGGTGACAGCTACCACCACCCTGGGGATCTTTCGTGAGACAATCAGTGCTGCACAGGGAGGGGTCTTCCCCTGATGGGCGCAAGGCTCCAGAGAGACATAGAGTGTGGCATCGCTGAGGAGGGCGGTCTCTTTGACCGCGGCAATGGCATTCACCTCTGCATGCGGTTCTCCATAGCGGCGGTGATACCCCTCGCCAATGATCCTGTCGTGGTGTACGATCACTGCCCCCACCATCGGGTTGGGCCCTGTGAAGCCCTCTCCCTTACGGGCTAACTGGAGCGCACGCTCCATGTAGATGGTTTTTATGCTCATTTTGTTTATCTTTGTTCTGTGATGAGCCACCATTGTTTGTATATCTGTGGTTTATTGCGCTAAAATTAGTGACCCGTTATGCAGCAGATCCTACGGTATATCCGGCAAGAGCTGGGTGAACACTACCCGCTTCCCGAGACCAACATGCTGGCACGTATCATCCTGGAAGAGGTGACCGGTTTCACATTTGCAGGCATAACCGCTGGCAAAATTAGCAATTTATCCGATTCACAGGATCGTAAACTGCAACAGATTCTCACCCGGCTGAAAAAGGGAGAGCCTTATCAGTATGTGCTTGGGAAAACCATCTTTTATGGTCTCGAGTTCCTGGTGGGTGAGGAGGTGCTGATTCCCCGCCCTGAAACGGAGGAGTTGGTGGAGTGGATCATCACCGACAACGGAGGGATGCCTTCTGCCATCCTGGATATTGGTACCGGTAGTGGATGTATTGCCATTACTCTGGCGCTGAAAATTGCGCAGGCACGGGTAGATGCCCTGGATATCTCCGCTGCAGCACTGCGGCTGGCCGAAGCGAATGCCCGTAAGAACCGGGCAGTGGTTCAGTTTACACAACAGGACATCCTGGAACCATTCCCGGTAGCGACACAATATGATATGATCGTGAGCAATCCCCCATATATCACCGAGTCGGAGAGAGAGTGGATGGATCGCACCGTGACCGCTTATGAGCCCGGGGAAGCACTCTTTGTGCCGGACAGCAACCCGCTTCTTTTTTACGAGCGGATCGCCACCCTGGCGGGTGAGATGCTTAGAGAGAGCGGGCGACTCTTCTTTGAGATCCACCGCAGCAGAGGGAAGGAGGTATGTGAGATGCTCCGTGGAAAAGGATTCCGGGAGGTGGAGCTGAGAAAAGATCTCTCGGGTAACGATCGGATGGTCAGGGCGGTAATGTAGGAGTAGCGATGGAAAGAGAGAAGAAAACAGTCACCCCGGAGCAGGCATATGCCCGTATGACGCGCATCTGCGCCAGGAAAGAGTATGCCCCGTTCGAGATCCGGCAGAAGCTGCAACGGCTGCAGCTCCCCGCCGATCTCATTGAAGCGCTCATTTCCCGGTTGATCAACGAGCGCTACATCGACGAAAGACGCTTTGCCGAGAGCTATATTCGTGACAAGCTGCAATTCAACAAGTGGGGAAGGCGGAAGATTGAGCTGCATCTCGCCATGAAGAGGATCCCTCCTGCAGTGATCAGCGATGCTTTCGCGCAATTCTCCGAAAGCCAGTTAAATGAATCGTTGCAGACGCTGCTCGAAAAAAAAAGGAGGAGTATTACGGGGCGTTCTGACTATGAACGAAACGGGAAGCTGATCCGATATGCCCTGGGGAGAGGATTCCCCATGGAGGAGATCATCCGTTGTCTGGAAAAGATGGATATCGAATCTTACCCCGATGACCCGCAATGACCTGTTAAGCGAGTTCTCCACGCTCTTTTTCCCGAAAGTGTGTGCAGTGTGCGGTGAGGAGCTGCTCTCCTCTGAGGATGCCATCTGTCTTCGCTGCATGTATAAACTGCCCCGCACCAATAACTTTCGTGAGAAAGAGCATGCAGCGGAGAAACTGATGGCTGGTCGCATCCCTTTTGAGCGGATCGCAACTTTCTGTGTCTATGCCAAGGGTGGACTGTTGCCGCCGCTGATCCACCAGCTCAAGTATCACCAGCGGCAGGAGATAGGGCTCCTGCTGGGGCGCTTGTTCGGTGAGGATCTCCGGGGGAGCGACTTCCTCGCGCCCATAGAGCTGATCGTGCCGGTGCCGCTACATCCCCGTAAGGAGAGAGAGCGGGGATACAACCAGTCACAACTGATTGCCGAGGGACTCGCACAGGCAACGTCACTCCCTCTCTCGGTGGGGAATCTGATCCGCGTGGTTTATAACCCCACACAGACACGTCGTACCCGTACCCAGCGATGGGAGAATGTGCGTGATATCTTCCGGGTCGTACACCCGGAGATGTTTCAGGATAAACATCTGCTGCTGGTGGATGACGTGATCACTACCGGTTCCACCCTGGAGGCCTGCGGGATTGCACTGACCCGCTGTCGGGGGGTGAAGATCAGTATCGCGACCCTGGGGGAGGTTTACTGATCCGATATTTTTTTTACGCAAATGAATCGCACTTACGGATGAAAAGACGTACTTTTGTGATTCATCTCAATAAACCTGCAACATTATGCAAGACGTACAAAAACTGACCGCTGAGAAACTGCTGCAAATAAAGGCAATCAAGTTACAGCCCTCCAATCCATTCACCTGGGCCTCGGGCTGGAAATCACCCATATACTGCGACAACCGGAAGCTGATGTCCTATCCTGCCATGCGCAACTTCATCAAGGTGGAGTTCGCACGACTGATCCTGGAGAAATATCCTCAGGTGGATGCCATTGCGGGAGTTGCCACCGGCGCCATCGCTCCCGGTGCACTGGTAGCCGATCTGCTTGGACTCCCGTTTGTCTATATCCGTTCCACGCCAAAGGATCATGGGTTGGAAAACCTGATTGAGGGTGATTTGAAACCCAGACAGAAAGTGGTGGTCATCGAAGACCTGGTCTCCACCGGTGGCAGTAGCCTTAAGGCGGTGGAGGCAATCCGTCGTGACGGATCGGATGTGCTGGGTATGGTTGCCATCTTCACCTATGGATTTCACCAGGCATTGCAAAGCATGAAAGATGCCAGGGTGGAGTTGACCACGTTGTGCAACTATGATGTCATCCTCGATGAGGCACTGGCAACCGATTATATTGATGAGTCGGAGCTTAAAACGCTGCAGGATTGGCGCAAAGATCCTGAAAACTGGGGTCTCACAATCCAAAAAAGCAAGCGATGACTGAATTTGTAAGCGAGGTTAAAACCATTCTGCACAGTGACGCGGATGTTTACCGTGTGCTCTCGGATCCCCGGAACCTGCAGAAAGTGAAAGGTGAACTGCCGGAAGATCAGATCCGTGATCTGATCTTTGATGAAGATAGCATTTCATTTCGGGTGGACCCGATTGGTGCGGTGCGATTCCTGGTGATTGAACGGGAGCCGAACAAGCTGGTGAAGCTGCAGTCGGAAAAACTGCCCTTTGATGTCTTCCTCTGGATACAGCTGGTAGCAAATGGGGAGAAGGATACCCGGCTGCGCCTGACACTGCGTGCAGAACTGAACGCCTTAATCCGCGGAATGGTGGAGAAACCAATGAGAGAGATGCTGGAGAAGATGTCAGAGGCATTGACGCGTCTCCCTTACGACCGGTTATAACCATGAGCAGCATGTTTCTGTTGAGAGAGAAGAGGCAATGCCCAGCTAAAAAGCAGCCGACCGGACGCTTCACAGTGTCCGGCCAGCTTTTGGAAAATCAAAAAGTCATATAAGAAATAGAACTATTGGTTTAGTGGTTTTTGAGTTCATTTTAATAGTATTCATTTGATGAGATCACCGGTATCGGCATCTCGGTACGCATGTTGATCGATGCCTGGTCATATCTGTACACCAGATCATATGTGATCTCCCCTTTCCAGTCCTTTACCTTGACGGAGAGCTTAACCGAATCGGTTGCACTGCTTCGCAGAGGTTTCAGGTTGAAACAGACAAATCCTTCGTAGAGCGCTGTCTGGTCGCTCTGGTAGGAGTTGTGACGAAATTCCAGATCGATGGCATCTTCCGATGATTCTGTTGCGAGGGTGTTTTTTACCAGGTTGATGGCATGTGGCTTCACCCCGCCATAGTTGAACATGAATGATACGTTGAGAAAATCACCTCCCACCCAAACAGCGTTTGCTTTTACCGGGTCGTTGCCGATACTGTCGGCATTTTCAGCATTCAGTATAATGATATCCTTTGTGAGGATATTCCAGATATCGTTCACCTTGATGTAATGATCATAGCCATCCCTGGCATCCGAGAGAATGGTGTAGTTAAGAAAGACCCTCTGGTTGGATGTGGGGTAGTAGCGTATCGCACTGGCGGCAGGCCATAACCTTTTGCCATTGTCGAGTTGCAGTGAATAGGCATTTTCTCCTTCGGGTATCACGGTAGCAATGTCGATGCCGAAGCTTCCAAGTGAGTGTGAATGATCGTCGCATGAAACCATACCCAGGATGATTCCTGCCGACACCAAAACAAATGTCAAAACCCTTCTCTTCATATACGATCACTTGATGTTTACTATCTGATAGATGCAAAGAGGGTACAAAACGCTGCATCGGCGGTAAAAAAAAAGGAGTAATTAACAAACATTAATAATGTTGGGCTTTGATCCTCTTTCGCTCCTCATCACCACACGGAGGTGCATTACCCTTTTGGGTAGAGCTTGTGGATCAGGTCCTGGCGGTTCATTTTTTTCAGGGCACGGATGATCTGTTGCCGGTTGCGGTGGTCGTGCCAGAAAAAGAATTGTCGTTGTGCATTTTTCTCTTCCATTGTTCTGGCAGTATAGACTGGCTTAAGGGTATAGGGGTGATAGCCGGTGTAGTAGATCTCGGTGGCCAGGGTCATGGGTGAGGGGGTGAAATCCTGCACCTGTTCAAGCTTGAGATGGAGTTTTTTGGTAATCGCTGCCAGCTCGGCCATATCCTCTTCGCTGCATCCCGGGTGGGAAGAGATGAAATAGGGAATCAGCTGCTGGTTGAGACCCTCTTTGCGGTTCAGCTCATCAAAGATCTCCTTGAAGCTGTAGAAAAGATCGAATGAGGGCTTCCGCATAAGCGAAAGTGTTTTCTCAGAGGTGTGCTCCGGTGCCACTTTCAGTCGCCCGGAGACATGCCGGGTGATCACCTCCTGCAGGTAACTCTTCCTGGATGCATTGGCTGCCTCGTCGTGAGTGTCCCGGAGCAGCATGTCATAGCGGATGCCACTGCCGATAAATGATTTCCTGACTCCCGGGAGGGCATCCACAGAGCGATAGATATCGATCAGCGGGGAGTGGTTGGTGTCCAGATTGATGCATGTTTCCGGGAAGATGCAGGAGGGGCGTTTACATCTCTCGCAGATGGTGATATCTTTTCCCTGCATGCGATACATGTTTGCCGAGGGGCCTCCCAGGTCACTGATATAACCTTTGAATCCGGGCATCCGGGTAATCTTTTGCACCTCTTCCAGAATGGATCTTTTCGATCGGGAGGCGATGAACTTGCCCTGATGTGCGGAGATGGTGCAGAAAGCACACCCCCCGAAGCAGCCGCGGTGCAGGGTCACCGAGAATTTGATCATCTCGTAGGCCGGGATCAGTTTTTCCCGATACCTGGGGTGGGGCAGACGGGTATAGGGAAGATCGTAGGAGGCGTCGATCTCCGGCTCACTCATCGGCGAAAAGGGAGGGTTCACCACAAGGGTGTTGTTGTCAATTTGCTGCAGGATACGGGCGGCATGGAGCCGGTTCGACTGTTCCTCCACTATTTTGAAGTTACGGGCCTGTTTTCGTTTGTCAACGAGACATTCCTCGTGGGAGTAGAGGATGATCTCCTCCCCGAAAGGGTTAGGGGGAAGCGCATCATGATGACGAAGAAAAGCGGTCTGCGGGATGTAGTCGATTTCATCGATCTTCTTTCCTTTTTTCAGCTCCTCAACCAGTTGTGTCAACGGCTGCTCCCCCATCCCGTAGATCAGGATCTCCGCACCGGTGTCGGCCAGGATCGATTTGTGCAGCATATCATCCCAGTAGTCGTAGTGGGTCACCCGTCTCAGGGATGCCTCCACGCCTCCCAGCACCAGGGGAACATCCGGAAACAGTTGCTTCAGGATGCGGCTGTAAACCGTCACCGCGCGGTCCGGCCGCATGTCGGAGCGGCCGTCGGGGGTGTAGGCGTCGTTGGAACGGAGTCGTTTGTTGGCGGTGTAGTGGTTGATCATCGAGTCCATCACGCCGGCCGTCACGGCGAAGAAAAGACGTGGTCTGCCCAGCTTTTTGAAATCGCGCAGGTCATCGCGCCAGTTGGGTTGTGGCACGATGGCCACCCGCAGCCCTTTGCTCTCCAGCAGCCGTCCGATCACGGCTGTGCCGAAAGAGGGGTGATCCACATAGGCATCCCCTGAGAAGAGGATCACGTCGGCCTCCTCCCACCCTCGCAGGGTCATCTCCTTTTTCGTGGTGGGCAGCCAGTCGGTCAGCTGCAGTTCTCTCTCCTCTTTCATTTGTGATGGTATGCTTCTCTTACACCTGAAGATAAATCGCTGCAAAGATAGGCAATTTATGCAGCATTTGCGCTTAAGAGAGCTGATTTTCAGAAAAGCGGAGAGAGCGGTGGCATAAGTGAAGGAGAGGGATGTTGCTTAGATGCTGCCCTGTTCCACCAGTACGCAGACCCGTTCGGTTACGCGGTCCTCTCCATAGGGGTTGTAACGGGTCTTAAGGCTGTTGCCGAAGAGACCGGCAAATACGTTGTAGGTCCATGCCTTGAAGCTACCCATGAAAGCGTCGATGATGTGATAAGAGGAGGAGTTGGTTTCCCGGTCCACCAACTTCATCAACAGCTGCCCCTGCGAGCGGGTCAGTTTCTTCATCTTTGGCGTATATTCATCCATCAGGTATTTCTCCATCTGGTTGAGGTGCTTCTGCCGGGCTTTGTCATCAGGGAGGGTCTCCATGTATTCATACGTCTCGGTGATGATGCCGGCAATCTGCTTGGCGTAAGGGAGGGTCTTCTTCACGTCACGGACCAGCTTGCTGTAAGCGATCTGATCCTTGTTGCTACGGAAATGGATCGGGGAGTACTTGATAAAGTCGCTCAGCCACATACAGGCCACGGTGTCTCCTTCGATGATCACCGCCGGGTAAACATTCGGCATCAGGAAGATGGTGGATACGGGACCGCTCTCCTCCGGATTGATATTGGCGGCATAATAACCCTGGCTCATACCACTTAGGGGTATCAGCAGCGCAAACAGACCAATGAGTATGTGATATCTGGCTTTCATTTCATCGCAAAGATAGATGCATTGTTTTATATCCGGCGGTCAAATCACGTTAAGTGTCGTTAATTAAAATCCCTGTTTTTAGATTGTTAAGCAAATTGTTTTAAAAAAATATGGAGATGAATGCGGCAAATAATCAAAAAAAGAGGTGATTTCTGCTCCTGATTCTGCAGAAATTGTCTATATTTGAGAACACCAAAAGAAGAGGCTATGGCATATTATCATCTGGGGGAAATTGTTCATCGGCAGGCCCTCAAATACAGGCACAAAACGGTGTTGAAATATCAGGATCCCGATGGAAAATGGGTGGAAATGTCCTGGAAGACCTTTTCGGAAAAAATCACGAAAACGGCACAGGCCATGGCAGAGATGGGAGTCAAGCCGGGAGATAACCTGGGCATCTACTCTCAGAACATGGAGAAGTACCTGATCACCGATTTCGCCGCTTATGCCAACAGGGCGGTGATGGTACCCATGTATGCCACCGCCTCCCCGTCGCAGGTGAGTTATATTGCGCAGGATGCAGCTATCCGCATCCTGTTTGTGGGGGAGCAATTTCAATACAACAATGCCTGGAAGGTGCAACAGGAGAACAGCCAGCTGGAGAAGCTGATCATCTTCGATCGTCAGGTGGTGCTGAAAGCAGATGACACCACTTCGGTTTACTTCGATGATTTCATTGCTACCGGCGACAATTCTGAAACCATTGCACTGGTCAACGCCCGACTCAAGCAGCTCCGGGAGCAGGATCTGGCCACAATCATCTACACCTCCGGCACCACGGGTGAACCCAAGGGGGTGATGCTCACACATGCCAACTACCTCAAGGCGATGGTGATCCATGACCAGCGCATCACCGGCATGTCGGATAGAGATCTCTCGATGTGCTTCCTGCCCCTCACGCATATTTTTGAGAAAGCCTGGACCTACTACTGCCTGCACATGGGGACAGCGGTGGCCATCAACCGCGACCCCAACGAAATACAAAAGAACCTGAGGGTGGTGCGACCCACCCTGATGAGCAATGTTCCCCGTTTCTGGGAGAAGGTGTACGACGGGGTGCAGGAGACCATCAACAATGCTTCCGGGGTTGTGAAATGGCTCTTCCGCGATGCGGTCGCCACCGGACACCGTCACAACCTGGCGTATCGCAACGAAGGAAAACGACCACCACTGGGCAACCGACTGAAATTCTTCTTCTACCGCTACACCATCTTTTACCTGATCAAGCGGGTGGTGGGCATCGACCGCGGCAATTTCTTCCCGGTGGCGGGTGCCCCCCTCTCCGACAACATCAACCGCTTCATGCAGTCGATCGATGTGCACCTGATCTATGGCTACGGCCTCACCGAGACCACCGCCACGGTGAGCTGTTTCCCGGCACAGGGATTCCGGATCGGCACGGTGGGGAAGGTGATGCCCGACATTGAGGTGAAGATCGGTGAGCAGAGCGAGATACTGGTGAAGGGAGAGACAGTGATGAAGGGCTACTACAACAAGCCGGAGGCCACTGCGGAGGTCTTCACCGAGGATGGTTTCTTCAGGACGGGCGATGCAGGCCTGCTGACCGATGACAACGAGATCATCCTCACCGAGCGAATCAAGGATCTCTACAAGACCTCCAACGGCAAATACATCGCCCCGCAGATGATCGAAACACGGGTCAGCGAGGACAAGTATATCGATCAGGTGGCAGTGATCGGCGACGAGCGCAAATTTGTCAGCGCGCTGGTGGTGCCCAATTATGAAGCACTGAAGAGTTACGCGATGGAACGGCAGATCCCATTCTCATCGGTAGAAGAGCTGGTTCGCAATAAGGAGATCATCGATTTTGTCTTCGCACAGATCGAGCTGCAGCAATCGCAGTTCACCTCCTATGAGAAGATCAAACGGATCACACTGCTTCCTCAGCCATTCAGCATGGAACATGGTGAGCTGACCAACACCCTCAAACTGCGACGCAAGGTGATCCTGGAACGGTATCACGATCTCATTGAGCAGATGTATGCCTGTTAGCAGCCAACCTCTCCCATTGTTTTCCAACCATATTGTTCCTGAACCAAAAGGGTCCGGCCGAATGGTTCAACATCAGAACTTATTTGCTATCTTTGCACCGTTTTTTAAAATGGCAAGAAATGGATTACAATTTCGGAGAAATAGAAAAACGGTGGCAGCAGTACTGGGCTGACCGGCAGACCTACAGGGTGACGGAAGATGCTACTAAACCGAAGTACTACGTGCTCGATATGTTTCCTTATCCTTCGGGTGCCGGACTGCATGTTGGTCATCCCCTGGGATATATTGCATCCGATATCTTTTCCCGATTCAAACGACTGCAGGGCTATAATGTGCTGCACCCTATGGGTTACGATGCCTATGGCCTTCCTGCCGAGCAGTATGCCATTCAGACGGGACAGCATCCCGCCGTCACCACCGAGCAGAACATAGCCCGCTACCGGAAACAACTGGATAAGATAGGGTTCTCCTACGACTGGAGCCGGGAGGTGCGTACCTGCGACCCCGCTTATTACAAGTGGACCCAATGGGCTTTCATCCGCATGTTTCATTCCTACTACTGCAACCAGGCTCAGCAGGCACGTCCTATTGCCGGACTGGTGGAGCTGTTTTCACAACAGGGCAGCGCGGGTCTCGACCTGGCCTGCAGCGTACCGATGAACTTTACGGCGGCGGAGTGGAATGCCATGAGTGAAAAGGAGCAACAAGAGATCCTGATGAACTACCGCATCGCTTACCTGGGTGATACCATGGTCAACTGGTGTCCGCAGCTGGGTACCGTGCTGGCCAACGACGAGGTGAGCGAGGGTCTCTCCATCCGCGGGGGATATCCTGTGGAACAGAAGAAGATGCGGCAGTGGTGTCTGCGGGTCTCGGCCTATGCACCCCGCCTGCTGGAGGGGCTTGAGAAGGTGGAATGGAGCGACTCGCTCAAGGAGACACAACGCAACTGGATTGGTCGCAGTGAGGGTGCCGTGATCCATTTCAGAACCACAGGTGATGTTACTTTCGACATCTTCACCACCCGTGCCGACACCATCTTCGGCGTCACCTTCATGGTGCTGGCCCCCGAGAGTGAGCTGGTGGATCAGCTCACCACCCCTGAACAGCGCCATGCCGTAAAGCAATATATCGATAAAACCGGGAAAAAGACCGAGCGGGAGCGGATTGCAGACCGATCGGTGAGTGGTGTCTTCTCAGGTGCCTACGCCATCCATCCTTTCACGGGTGAACGCCTTCCCATATGGATCTCCGATTATGTGCTGGCCGGCTACGGCACCGGCGCCATCATGGCGGTGCCGGCGCATGACAGCCGCGACTATGCCTTTGCCAGACATTTCAACCTACCCATCGTGCCGCTCATAGAGGGGTGTGATGTCTCTGAGGAGAGCTTCGACGCCAAGGAGGGCGTGATGATCAATTCCGGCTTCCTCAACGGGCTGACCGTCAAGGAGGCGATCCCTGCTGCCATCCACGCGGTGGAGCAGAGGGGACTCGGTTATCGCAGGATCAACTACCGCCTGCGCGATGCCATCTTCTCACGCCAGCGTTACTGGGGTGAGCCGTTCCCGATCTATTACAAGGATGGGATGCCCTACACGTTGCCGGAAGAGGAACTGCCGCTGGAGCTGCCGGAGGTGGATAAGTTCCTGCCCACGGAGACGGGTGAGCCCCCCCTGGGACGTGCAAAGAACTGGCACACCAAGGAGGGTTATCCCCTTGAGCTGAACACCATGCCGGGCTTTGCCGGTTCATCGGCCTACTACCTCCGCTACATGGATCCGCACAACGATGAGGCGCTGGTATCGAAAGAGGCTAACAGTTACTGGCGGAATGTGGATCTCTACATCGGGGGTACCGAGCATGCTACCGGCCATCTTGTCTATAGCCGCTTCTGGAACAAGTTCCTCTTCGATATCGGAGTGGTCTGTGAGGATGAACCTTTCCAAAAACTGGTCAACCAGGGGATGATCCAGGGACGCAGCAACTTCGTCTATCGCATCAAGGGCAGCAACCGTTTCGTATCCTACAACCTGAAGGATCAGTATGAGGTGACCCCCATCCATGTGGATGTGAACATCGTGCACAACGACATCCTTGACATTGAGGCATTCCGCAACTGGAACCCTGAGTACCAGACTGCCGAGTTCATCCTGGAGGATGGGAAGTATATCTGTGGGTGGGCCGTGGAGAAGATGTCGAAGTCAATGTTCAACGTCGTGAACCCCGACGATATTGTCAGCCGCTATGGTGCCGACACCCTTCGTCTATACGAGATGTTTCTCGGGCCGCTGGAGCAGTCCAAGCCGTGGGATACCAATGGTATTGACGGTGTGCACCGCTTCCTGCGCAAGGTGTGGAACCTCTTTTATCAGAGTGAAGCCCTTGCCCTCACCGATGAGGAGCCCTCACCGGAAGCGCTCAGGGTGCTGCACAGGCTGATCAAAAAGTTGACCTCCGACATTGAGCAGGTCTCCTTCAACACCTCCGTCTCCGCCTTCATGATCTGTGTCAATGAGCTGACAGCGATGAGATGCCGCAACCGCAGCATACTGAGCGAGCTGGTGGTCTGCCTGGCCCCCTTCGCACCCCATATCGCGGAGGAGCTGTGGCATGCCCTGGGCAACGAGACATCGGTCTGTGATGCTGCCTGGCCTGCCTGGAATGAGGAGTACCTGAAAGAGGATACTTTCCCTTATGCCATCTCTTTTAACGGCAAGTCACGCTTCGTGATTGAGTTCGCGGCCGACGCCACACGGGAAGAGATTGAACAGGCGGTGCTGGTTCATCCCAACTCTCAGAAGTGGCTGGAAGGTAAAACAGCGAAAAAGGTGATCATCGTTCCCGGGAAAATTGTCAATGTGGTGCTCTGATCATCACTTTCGCGGCAACCCTCTTATCATACCTTATTAATTTCATCCCTTTATGGACAAAGAGGTTCGGTATCTCAAATCGTTCTACTGGAAGGATTACCTGATCATCACGGTGGGGCTGGTGCTGTTCGCGGTGGGTTTCACCGGTTTTATCATGCCCAACCAGATCGTGGTGGGTGGCCTGGGCGGCGTGGGGCTGCTCTTCAAGTATGCATTCGGACTGCCGGTCTTCGTCACCTTTCTCCTGGGCAACAGCATCATGATGGTTCTGGCCTGGTTCATCCTGGGCAAGGGGTACGTCTTCAGGGCACTCTACGGCGTGGTGGGGGTGACCCTGCTGATGGGTGTGGCCGAGAACCTTATCACCGAGGCGATCGTACATACCGATCCACTGATTACCAGTATCATCGGCGCCGTTTGCAGCGGCACAGGACTGGGACTGGTCTATACCCGCAATGCCAGCACCGGGGGCACTGATATCCTGGGTGCCATCATCACCAAGTATCGCTACATCAGCATGGGGCGCGGTCTGCTCTACATCGACCTGATCATCGTGAGCAGCTCCTACCTGCTTTTTCAGAGCTTAGAGAAAATTATTTACGGTCTGATCGTGGTCTCGGTGATGTATTATACGGTGGACCTGGTGATCAACGGTGCCCGTCAGTCGGTGCAGTTCATCATCTTCTCCTCCCGCTACAACGAGATTGCCTCTCACGTCAATTCAGAACTGAACCGCGGATGTACCGTGCTGGAGGGCACCGGCTGGTATTCACAGCAGCCGCAGAAAGTGCTCATCATACTGGCCCGTAAGACAGAATCGACCTCCATTTTCCGATTGGTGAAACGGATCGATGAGAATGCTTTCATCTCACAAAGCAATGTGGTTGGTGTTTACGGCAAAGGGTTCGATCAGATGAAGTGAGCCGGACCCTTTGCTGCCTTATCTACCAGGTAGAAAATCGATTGATAGGTGATGCCGCTTAGCTCAATGAGATGTAGATCTCCTTTTCTACCTCTTCCATTACCACTTTGCCTTCTCTGGCCAGCCATCCGATGGCAGCATAGAGATCCTTGTCTGTCAGCTTAGCTGCTTTTTTTACCTCCTTTACATTCTGACGACCCTTTTCATCAAGGATGGTCCATACTTTACCTGCGTTGATCCCAATTTTTTCAATCATGTTGTTGCTGTTTATTTGAATAACCTAAAGTATTGAAAGTGGCAAAGGTAATGTTAATTTTGCAAAAATACAATTTTTCGATGTGATACGATGTCATAATCGGTTGAGAACAATCTTTTTATTGTGCTGCCAACCGCATGAGATCGTCGAAGATTGTTGTTGACTGTCGGATGAGCGACTCTTCCCCGTTGTTATAGATCACATAATCGGATAATTTCATTTTCTCCTCTTCCGGCATCTGATGTTTCATTCTCTCCCGCACGGCCTCCTCGGTGGTGTGATCGCGTTCTGTTACCCTTGCCAGACGAATTGATTCCGGTGCATAGACGGTGATCACCCTGTCGAGATATTGAACAAATCCGGCCTCGAAGAGAAGAGCTGCCTCAATCATCACCAGCGGTCGATCGGGATGACGACTGCGCCACTCCAGAAAAGACCGGGCAAGAACAGGATGCACGATGGCATTGACCGCTGCCACCTTTTTCCTGTTGCCAAAGATCAGGGAGGCCAGCAGGGGACGGTTGAGCTTACCTCCGGCATAGAGCTCTTTGCCGAAAAGGGCAGTTAACTCTCTTCGGATGAGCGGTGAGGTGTCATTGAGCTGCTTGGCTTCCTTGTCGGCATCAAAGACAGGTACTCCCTGCAGGCGGAACAGCTGGCTGACAACTGATTTGCCGCTCCCTATGCCACCGGTGATCCCTGCAGTGATCATTGATCAGACCTGGTTTCAAAGAGAAACTCCACGGATGAGGGGGAGATGCGGATGTCCTGAGCAGCTGCCGGGCTTTTGCTCAGTTTTAGTTCCACCCTGCCATCTTCGTTCTGGTAGAAAGTACGGTAATTCAACTCAATCTCGAAATCCTCGGGGGTAATCTTGCGGTATTCATCCAGGGTTACCGAGAAAGAGACGCTGGCACGCGAAGGGAAAAATTTCACATCCAGCTTGCCAGGCAACCCTGTGGCTGTGATGGGCACCTCGATGGTACGCTCCGTGTATTCCTTTATTGGAATGAAGATCTCTACCTGATCGGGTACGAACTTAACCCCCTCAACCTGTTTTATGGAAACAGGCAGCTGTGAGGTGGCCTTCAGGTTCCTGAAGACCGTGTACTCGGTTGTTGCATGCTCCAGCTTACTGAGCGACTCCTGGGAGCCGTAGGCGGTTACCTGTTCCGGCAGGAATGTGACACTGTCGGCAACCAGGTTAGCCCTGCTGGTGGTGATCTCCCCGTCGAAAACAACCTTTAACTCTTTGCTTTGCAGTTTCGAGGTGGAGAGGTTGATGATCATCGGGTAATAACCCCTGATGTTGGTACTTGAAAAGAAACGTGAGCGGATTAGCTGGCGGTACTGGTCACCCTGCAGGCTGCTGATGCCCCCTTCGGTCAGCTCCCCCACGTTGATTTCGAGCGAGTCTTTCTTGCTGATGTCGAGTCGGAAGATGGCAGCTCCGTTGTCGGTGATGCTCACCTCTACATAATCGGGCAGGGGATAGTCAAAGACCACATCTTCAGGGATGTTGGTGTACTTCAGAGGAATACGGTAGGTCCCCTCTACATTCTCCTTTTGGAAGAAGAGCATCAGCCAGAAGATGAAAGCCAGCAGTAGAAAAAATAAAAAAAAGAGCGTATTTTTCCACGGGAAGGTGAAAAAAAAGTCTTTTACTTTAGGTTTCCATTTTTCAATGATGGCTTTTACCTCCATGACCCGAATATTATTAGGGTGCCGTTACATCTGCTGTAGAGGCAAAGACCGAGGCTTTATCAAATTTAATTTTCACCCCATCGGCAACCTCTATCAGGAACCAGTTCTCACCTACCTCCTTGATCCGGCCGTGGATGCCGCCGGAGGTGACCACCTTGTCTCCCACCTTCATTGCTTCACGGCTCCTCTGTAACTCTTTCTGTTTCTTCTGCTGTGGGCGGATCATGAAAAAGTAAAATACGGCGATGATAGCCACCATCATGAAGAGGGTGCTACCCATGCCCGACATGCCGCCGCCCTGTGCTGCTTGTAATAGAATATTCATACAAATAATTTTTTAGAGTGTGTAAATTAATTTTTAAAGATACGATTTTCTTGTTTGATCTCCTGCACAATTGCATCCAATATGCCGTTGATAAATGTGCTGCTCTTGGGTGTGCTGTATGATTTTGCAATCTCAATGTATTCATTGAGAGAGACGCTGGTAGGGATGGAATCAAAGGTGAAGATCTCAGAGAGAGCCACCTGCATGATGATCAGATCCATGAATGCAATCCGTTCAAAATCCCACTTTTCAGTATGTTTCTCAATAAGCGCCCGATATGTTTTTTCATTCAGGATGGTGTTGTGCAACAGCTTCAATGCAAATTCGCGGTCTTCTTCATCCTTGAACATGGGCAGCAGTGGCTGCTCTTCACCCATCTCCTCTGAGAACTTCTTGATGGTTTTCAAAACAAAGCTCTGAACAATCTCAACATCATCATTCCAGTAGATGCACTCATCTTCCAGTATCTCATCGAGCTCTTCATTGAGGTAGATGAACTGCTTGAAGCACTTCCTCCAGAACTCGCGATCCTCCTCATAGCTGGGAGAGGGAATCTCTGAATAGCTCTTATAGATATCGGAGTCGAGGATGGTGTCGAGCAGGTTCTTCAAAAATGAGGTGTCAGCATCCCAGATCATCGGCCTTTCGGCCAGGTAATGCCGCATTTGCCTGTTACGGATCAGCTGTTGCATGAACCTGTTTTTGATCAGATGGGTGTTGGGGTTGAGATCTTCCCAGGAGGGGAGATGTCTGTTCTTCTTGGCCTCCACCCTGCTTTCGTATGCTTTGGTCAGTTCCACCATCAGTGAGAGCAGATAGAAGTAAAGATCATATGATTTTTGCAGGCCGAAAAGGAGCTCTTTTTCTGCGCTACGCAAATCTTTATTCGTATTCTGGTACCATGAATAGACGATCTGTACAATCCGGATACGAATTAAATTCCTGTTTATCATCGTTTAAATGAACTTATTTAGTTAAGCTGAGTGAGCTTTAGCCCTATTCACCCTTGTTCATGCCGCGGCGAAAAGTGCCTCACCTCAGTGAACCTACATTCGAACTGCAAAAGTAGTTATTTTTTTGCTATTTACCTGCAGGAAATTGGAAAAGAAGAAGGTTTGTTGTGAGATAATTGGCTGTTGAGCTGCAGATAGCGATGGATCGCCTGAAAAAGAGCCGGTGAATAATTGCACAATAAAAAGAAAATCACTATCTTTGCGCCGCTTTTTTGAGGGCTCCCAAGTGTGATGGGAAATAAAGAAAGCAGCTTTATTTTGAGTAACACACAAAACAACAATTAGAAAAAAAATGAAAACGTTTGATTTAAAAGGCGAAGTCAGGGATGATTTTGGGAAAAAAGCGGCCAGAGCTTACCGCAGAGAAGGACTGATCCCCTGTGTCGTTTACGGTGGTAACGAGGGAGAGAATCTCAACTTTGTGGTGAAGAGCAGCGATGTCCGCAATCTGGTTTATACACCCGAAGTATTTCTGGTGAACCTCGACCTGGGAGAAAAGAAGCTGATGGGTATCGTGAAGGAGATCCAGTTTCACCCGGTGAAAGACAACATCCTCCATATTGATTTCCTCCATGTATTTGAAGATAAACCGGTGGTGATTCAGATCCCGGTACGTCTGGAAGGACTTGCAGCCGGTGTGAGAGCCGGTGGTAAGCTCTCGCTCGACATTCGTAAGCTGAAAGTGAAAGCGCTGCCTGCTAACCTGCCGGAAGAGCTGGTGGTGAATGTGGAGAATCTGGAACTTGGTAAATCGATTCAGGTGGGAGATCTTGCATTTGACAACCTGGAGATATTGAACGCGAAGAACGCAGTGGTATGCCGCGTACAGCTGACACGTGCTGCCAGAGGTGCTGCTGCCAAGGCTCAGTAACCTAACAGGCTATGTGATGAAATATTTGATTGCGGGATTGGGCAACATCGGACCTGATTATGAGCAAACCCGCCACAATATAGGTTTTATGGTGTTGGACGCTTTTGCAAAAGCGTCCAATGCTGTTTTTGAGGA
>WOYT01000114.1 GCA_011620695.1 Proteiniphilum sp. | reverse complement strand
GCGACCTGAATCTGCTGGACAGCAAATACAGCGTCACCCGCGTGCAGCCGGTGGATATGTTCCCGCACACCCACCATGTGGAGAACGTGGTGTTGCTGGAGAAGAAAGATCAGTGGACCGGCTCCACCTTGTAGCCCAGCTTGCGCAGCCCCTCGATCACTCCCTCTTCTCCGGGAAGGTGGAGACAACCTACCGCGATGAAGGATGAATGCTCCGCCATGATCGCCGGCAGCTTTTCCAGCCATTTTTCATTGCGTGCGCCATTCAGTGCATACTTCTCCTCATCGGTCGCAGGGCAGGGGTCATCAGGCTCCTCCTCCGTATAGAGTGCCCGGAGCGCCTCCAGGTCCTGCGCAAGATAGGCCTGCTGCAGCTGATCCATCTCCTCTTTCAGCAGCTCCGGATGGTTGACCATGCAGGCCAGTAACGCTGCCTGCCTTTCCAGTGATTGCATCTCCAGCAACAAGCGGATCTGGTCGTCGGTGTTCTCAAGACCCACTACCGGCCGGTTGCGCTTCAGTGCCTCCTCCTGGAAGTACTGGTCGAGACCTTTCCCTCCGGAGAGGGTTGGATAGTACTGCTGATAGAGCGTCACCGAGATCAGGTTCTGCAGCATCGCCGGCCGAAACCTGCCAAACTGAGCGAGACCCATTCCCAACAGGCTGGTGAGAGTGCTGTCGAGCTTTGCACGGTCTGCCTCGTTCATCAGTGTCTCGTAGCTCGTCTCCTGGGGCATCATTGCCCTCTGCATGATCTCCATCTGCATCTGAGTCATGTTGCCCATGTCGAGCTCACCTACTGTCTGTTCACTGCTGTCGAACGCCTCCCGGATACCGGCGATGCTATCGAGGAAGGTAAGCGGTACCAGGTGATGCGTACCGAAGATCCAGGATGGTTTCTCCAGCCCGTTGCCGGAGATCTTCCAGAGCAGCGTGTTGTCGTTGCCGATGGTTGGGTTGCTGCAGGATAAAAGCAGCAAAAGCACCGTCAGGGTGCTGGTTATTTTTTTGAGATTCATTCTTTTTTAGCTTATCGCTTACGGCTGATTGCTTACAGCCTACTTCATCTGTGCATACCCTGCTTCGGTTGCGGCTGTTTTCTGCTTACCAATACCGAGGAAGTCGAAGAGGAACCAGAAGATGGTGAAGGAGGGCACCACGTCAGCTGCCGGGAGGAGCTCCTCCATAAAGGTGAGGAGCGAGGTGTACTTACCCCGCCGCTCACCAAACATCTTGTAGCTGATGGAGGCAGCAACCGGCGCCCATACCACATCCATCACCGGGATGGCTGCCGATGTCATGCCCACTGCGTCGAGCAGCAGACACCTGATCAGTTTCTTATATTTCGGATCCATATCGTCATACCTTTTCCACTGCCAGGGGCACATAGCTTCTCTGAGCCAGCTCTTTGTCCATGGTGTAGAGTCCGAACCCATTGTCGCCGATCAGCCTGAGGCTGTCGATCATCCCCTGGGCGGTCTCCTCTTCTTCCACCTGTTCATTCACAAACCACTGTAACATATTCTCGGTGGCGTAGTCGTTTTCTTTTCGCGAAAGAGATACCAGATGATTGATCTGGGAGGTGACTACCTGTTCATGCTTAAGTGTTGCCTCAAAGGCATGCAGCACTGACTTCCATTCTGTCTCTACCTTTTCGATGGGGGTTAGTTCCACCCTGTTTCCCTTGGAGATGAGATAGTTCATCAGCTTCAGGGCATGGTCCTGTTCCTCGCGAAACTGCACGTTGAACCAGTTGGCGATGCCTGGTAGCCCTTTGTTGGCGAAATGGGCTGACATGGATAGATAGAGATAGGCCGACCAGAATTCGGCGTTGATCTGTTTGTTGATTGCACTTTCAAGTTCCTTGCTTACCATAGTTGAATTCTTTTTTTGTGTTTCTACCTCATAAAACGCTTAGTGGCGAAAAATGTTCTTTCATAAACCGTTTCACTTGCTGCCCGACGCAAAAAAACGGAGGCTGCTGAGAGAATATAAATTAATTGCTATCTTTGTATGTTGGTTTCCAAGAAAACAATCGGTTCAGTGAGCATGAAAAGCTGAGCTCTGTTTTCCATTAATTTTCTTCAAATGAATCTTTTAAAGGAAAAAATGATGAGATATGATGCCCCGCAGCGTGCAAAAGCTGCCGGCATCTACCCCTATTTCCGTGCCATCGAGAGTGATCAGGACACAGAGGTGCTCATCAACGGAAAGAAAGTGCTGATGTTCGGCTCCAATGCTTACCTGGGACTGACCAATCACCCCAAGGTGAAAGAGGCTGCCATCGCCGCCACGATGAAGTATGGTACCGGTATGGCTGGTTCTCGTTTTCTGAACGGCACACTCGACATCCATCTGGAGTTGGAGCGCAAGCTGGCCAACTTCATGCACAAGGATGAGGCGATTGTCTTCTCCACCGGCTTCTCTGTCAACGAGGGTGTGCTGGGCTGTCTTACCGGTCGCGACGATTACATTATATGGGATGAGCGGGATCATGCCTCCATCATTGAGGGGCTGCGCACCTCCTTTTCCACCAAATACAAGTTTCGCCACAACGACATGGTCTCGCTCGAGAAGCAGCTTAAGCGGTGTGACCCCCGCAAGGTGAAGCTGATCATCGTGGACGGTGTCTTCAGCATGGAGGGCGACCTGGCCGACCTGCCGGAGATCGTGAAGCTGGCACAAAAGTACAAAGCCAATATCATGGTGGATGAAGCACACGGCCTCGGCGTACTGGGCAAGCGCTACAACGGCCGCGGTGTATGCGATCACTTTGGTGTGCTCGATGATGTGGATCTGGTGATGGGCACTTTCAGCAAGTCGCTCGCCTCCATTGGCGGTTTTGTGGCCGGCGATTACCCGGTGATCAACTACCTGCGTCACAATGCCCGTACCAATATTTTCAGCGCCAGCATCACGCCCTCTGCCACCGCTGCCGCCTCGGCCGCACTTGATATTCTGAAAGCGGAACCGGAGCGGGTGAAACGTCTCTGGGAGCTTACCGATTATGCCATTAACCAGTTCCGTGAAAGGGGGTTCGAGCTGGGACCCACCTCTACGCCCATCCTGCCGCTCTATGTGCGGGATAACGACAAGACCTTTCTGATCACCAAGCTGCTCTTCGAGGAAGGGATCTTCGTCAATCCGGTGGTGCCGCCGGCAGTGAATCCCAACGATTCGCTGATCCGCTACTCGCTGATGGCCACACACACTTACGAACAGGTGGATCGATCCATCGAGAGCATCACCGCGATCTTCAGGAAAACCGGTGTGCTGTGAGGATCCGCCTCATTTGGTGAAACATCTTTATAAATTGTTCCCTGCAGATACGCGGGGAATCTTTTTTTTTGTAGATTTGCGAAAAGTTGCATCGCGATGGAGAAGAGGATAGAGAAGCTGTTGCAGTGGTTCGATCTGCGCAGCGAAATGGAGGGGTATGACATCATTCATGAGAACATCGAGAGCGGGATCGTTTTCCGTGGCACCAACCTCTGGGTGCTGATGTTTGCCATTGTGGTGGCCTCCGTGGGACTCAATATGAACTCTACGGCAGTGATCATCGGGGCCATGCTCATCTCTCCGCTGATGGGTCCCATCAACGGCATGGGTTACAGCCTGGCCACCTACGACTTTCATCTGCTCCGCCGCTCCCTGAAGAACTTCTCCTTTGCAGTGGGGGTGAGCCTCATCACCTCGGCACTCTATTTCCTGCTTACACCGCTCAACCAGGCCCATTCAGAGCTGCTGGCGCGAACCAGTCCCACCATCTACGATGTGATCATCGCCCTCTTCGGCGGACTGGCCGGCATTGTGGCGATGAGCAGCCGTCTGAAGGGCAACGTGATCCCTGGCGTGGCGATCGCCACGGCACTGATGCCTCCTATCTGCACGGCAGGTTATGGACTGGCCACCCTGCAGTTCGATTTCTTCTTCGGTGCGCTCTATCTCTTCACCATCAATACGGTTTTCATTGCCTTTGCCGCACTGATTGTCTGTCAATTCCTGAAATTCCCCATCCGCTCCATTGTGGATCCCGCCAGGAAGAAGCATGTGAATCGTGTGATATCAACTGTCATCATTTCCACCCTGGTACCCAGCATCTTCTTCGGCGTCAGATTGGTGAAGAACGAAGAGTACGCGCAACGGGCTGAGACCTTCATCGGTGAGGTGACGTTGATGGGAGGCAACTATCTTCAGAACAGGCAGGTCAATCCTGCCACCCGCACCGTGGAGCTGCTTTACTCCGGTAACGGGTTGAACGATTCCATCAGGGAGAAGATCATAGAGAAAGCGTTGATACACAAGATCGATACGGCTCGGCTGGTGATTCACCAGGGGTATGATGCCAGTATGGTGCAGGAGAACGTGCGGAAATATCAGTCGGAGACCGAACGGCTTGCCGCACAGCTGGCAGCCACCACCTTTAATCTTCGTAAGAGTGAGGGACGGATAGACAGCATCCGCAATATTCCCCTCTTCGGGGAGAAGATTCTGTCGGAGATCAAACCACTTTTTCCGCAGATTACCGGCTGCTCCTACGCGGAGACCTACCTCTTCTCTGCTGTGAACGACTCCACTCAACACACTGGTATGGTACCGATGGTGGTGTTCTCTGTACCACGAAACGGGCTGCGCGTTGCCGACAGGGGGCGCATCGAGGAGTGGCTCAAAAACAGGCTGGAGAACGAGCAGGTGAAGACGGTTTTTGAGGAGGTGCGGAATTAACCGCTGCGGCAGAAAACTATTCCGTTAAAAGGAGTGTTATTATCTATAACCGATGAGACTGTTGCACATCGGCAAAAAAAAACGCAGCAACGAATCACCGTATTCCGGTAAATCAGGATCTACGTTTCACTTTGATCAGCAAATTATCAAAATAAGTAAGCATATGAAGAACATAGAAACAACTTACATGGGCATTCGGCTCAAGAGCCCTGTTATCCTCGGGGCATCCGAGCTATCCACCGACAGTGACAAACTACTGCGGGCAGAAGAAGAGGGCGTGGGTGCCGTGGTATTCAAAAGCCTTTTTGAGGAGCAGATACAGATGGAGAGCTTCCGTCTGGATGAGAAGCTCAGCCAGTATGATGAGATCTATGCCGAATCGGTGACACATCATCCCAACGTGGAACACTCTGAGGTGGAGTACTACCTGGAGAAGCTGCGTCGTGCCAGGGAGAAGCTCACCGTGCCGGTGATTGCCAGCCTCAACTGCGTGAACGAATCCACCTGGTTCCACTACGCGAAGCTGATCGAGGAGACCGGGGTGGATGCCATTGAGCTCAACCTTTACCAGATACCGGTGCGGTTCGACCTCGACGCGGCGACCATCGAGCAGCGGCAGATCAGTCTGGTAGGGGTTATCCGCCAGCAGCTCACCATCCCTGTGAGCGTGAAGCTGAGCTCCGACTACACCAATATCCTCCATTTCGTGAAGCGTCTCGATGATGCCGGCGTGAATGGGCTGGTGCTGTTCAACGCCTTCTTCCAGCCCGATGTGGATATCCACCGGGAGGAACATCGTCGTGCCTTCAATCTCTCCCACAGGGGAGAGTACAAGCAATCGCTCCGCTATGCCGGTATGCTTTTCGGGCGAATCAATGCTGATGTCTGTAGCAGCCGCGGCATCTACACCGGTGAGGACGTAGTGAAGCTCCTATTGAGTGGAGCCTCCAGCGTGCAGGTGGTGAGTACTGTCTATCGCAACGGCCTGGAACAGATTGGTAAGATCAATCGCGAGATCGCCGACTGGATGGAAAAAAAGCAATATGACAGCATTGATCAGTTCAGGGGCAAACTCTCCGACAGTGTGCTCAACAAGGACAACAACCTTATTATTTACAAGCGGGCGCAGTATATCGATACGTTGCTACACTCCGACAGGTTGCTGGAGGAGCTGGAGTGGTGATCACCCTCAGTTAAAGACATCGTTGACAACAATTTCATGCCACATGCCAACGGCAAATAATTTGACACTTTAAAACCTGAAACTCATTTTGCGAAACATGACCGACAGAAGTTAAAAAGAGAAAGAAGATTCAAAAACAGTTATATTGTTCAATCACAAATTTTACAACGAAAGGAGGATTATTTATGTTGAATCGTAAGCAGATTTTGACCCGTTTTTTTCTGCCACTTTTATTGATTATCGTTTCCTGCAGCCAGGCTGCCATCGCGCAGTCGCTACGCCTCTACACTCCTTATCCCCGCATCACAGTCCCCCCGGGCGAAACCATCGACTATGCCATTGATCTGATCAACAACGGTGGCGCCATTGCCACCGCAGAGGTTGACGTGGAGGGACTCCCTGAGGGGTGGAAGCAGACGCTTCGCTCTGGAGGTTGGAACGCGCAGGCCATCTCGGTGCTGCCCCGGGATAAGAAGAGCCTCAACCTGAAGGTGGAGCTGCCGTTTGATATTGAAAAAGGGGTTTACACCTTCCGTGTCATTGCTCGCGGCCACAGCGTGCTGCCGCTCACCGTGGAGGTGTCGGAGCAGGGCACGGTGAAGACTGTCTTCACCGCTGACCAGGCCAACATGCAGGGCCATGCCACAACTACCTTCAATTACCGCACCAAGCTGGAGAACCAGACCGGCGAGAAGCAGCTCTACGCCCTCAGTTCACACGCCCCGCGCGGATGGACGGTGGTCTTCAAACCCAACTACCAGCAGGCCTCCTCGGTAGAGATCGAACCGGGGCAGAGCAAGGATATTCAGGTAGAGGTGAAAGCACCCTACAACGTAAAAGCGGGTAAGTACACCATCCCGGTGGTGGCCAGCACCGGCAGCAGCAGCGCGCGCCTGGAGCTGGAGGCAGATATCTCGGGAACCTACGGCATCGAGCTGACCACTCCCGACGGCCGTCTCAGCGAGAAGATCACCGCCGGCCGTCGCAAGACCATCGACCTGGTGGTGCGCAACAGCGGCTCTACCGACCTGAACAGCGTGCGGATGAGTGCCGGTAAGCCGCAGGGGTGGGAGGTGACCTTCACCCCCGACACCATCCCGCTGATAGCCGCTGGTGAGAGTGCCCAGGTGAAGGCTCTGGTACGTGCCTACGACAGGTCGATTCCGGGTGACTATGTGCTTAACCTGACGGCGCAGACGCCGGAGGCTACCTCCACCGCCTCGTTCCGCATGTCTGTCAGGACGCCCCTGCTCTGGGGATGGCTTGGCATTCTGATCATCCTGGGTGCCATCGGTGTGGTGGTCTATCTGTTCCGCAAATATGGGAGGAGGTAAGCCATGGAGGAAGCAACCATCGTTACCAGAAATCTTACGAAGAAATATGGTGACTTCACCGCGGTTGATGATCTCACGCTGGAGATCGGTCGGGGTGAGGTGTTCGGCCTGTTGGGACCCAATGGCGCCGGCAAGTCGACCACCATTTTGATGCTGATGGGGATGACTGAGCCCAGCAGCGGTAGCGTGCGGGTGTGTGGTCTCGACCCGGTGCGGCAGCCCATCGAGGTAAAGCGTCGTGTTGGCTATCTTCCGGAAGATGTGGGCTTTTATGACGACCTGAGCGGGTTGGACAACCTGATCTACACTGCCCGCCTCAATGGTCTCTCCGGGCATGAAGCTCGCAGCTGTGCCCTGCGGCAGATGGAACGAGTGGGCCTGGCGGAGGAGACTGCCAAGAAAGCGGGAAAATACTCGCGTGGCATGCGGCAGCGGCTGGGATTAGCCGACGTGCTGCTGCGCAACCCGGAGGTGATCATCCTCGATGAGCCGACGCTTGGCATTGACCCCTCCGGTATCCGCGATTTCCTGCGTCTGATCGTCACCCTTAGCCGCGAGGAGGGCATCACGGTGCTCTTTTCCTCGCATCACCTGCACCAGGTACAGCAGGTGTGCGACCGCGTGGGTATTTTTGTGAAGGGTCGTCTTCTGGCACAGGGCGACATCGCATCGCTTGCCCGCCAGCTCTTCTCCGGCAGCACTTCGGAGGATGGAAGGGAGTATGGACTGGAAGATATTTATCATCGTTATTTTGAAGGAGGAACAGTCAATGAAGATCACACTGCAACAAAGTAGATTTTTTTCGGCTGCTTATTGGGAGGAGCAGTTACGACGGCTGATCCCGGCAGTAAAGCGTGAGTTCACCTCATTTCGCTCTTCGGGAGCTGCACCGGGCGTCTTCCGTACCATGGTACTGAAAGAGATGAGCGACCACTTCCGCAGTTGGCGGGTGGTTATTCTTATGGCAATCATCCTGCTCACCTGTGTGGGATCGCTCTACACCGCCCTCAGCAGTATCGGCGACGTGGTGAAGGCTGGTAGCAGTGAGGAGGAGTTCTTTTTCCTGAAGCTCTTCACCCTGTCGGACGGGAGCCTGCCGCCCTACTTCGTTTTCATCG
>WOYT01000084.1 GCA_011620695.1 Proteiniphilum sp. | reverse complement strand
CCAAAAATAAGTTTAATAATGTTGTGAATAGTCAAATTATCATTAATAAAGGTGGAAATATAGATAACGTAAAGTGTGTCAGTTTTTTACTTATAGGATTATTTTGCTTGCTGTTGTTAAATGTGATTGGGATTGATCAGATAAATAAAAGCCCGTTGGCGTATGAATGTATCGAGTCATTTACGCCAACGGTTAATAAATTTGGGCGGAAAAATTATTTCCCGACAGGACTAATCACAAAGCCATATGCATACTGATTCGCCAAAAGCCGGTGTTTTTCGTGGGAGAGTCTGCCCAGCTATCTGCAATTCTAAAATTAATTGTCTATTTTTGCATAATACAAGATGGTTAGAAGTTGATTTGTTGTGATTGAATCTATGTGGCGTTTTCCTAAATTACTTATTGTTTTCTGTCTTTTTATCTTTCCACACGCTTCCGTGGGTGAGAACAGCATCTCACAGCTCGACTTCCGGATATTGAACACGACGGAAGGATTGCCAACAAGTGAAGTGCAGAAAGTGTTTCAGGACAGTGAAGGTTTTATGTGGTTTGCCACCCGCAATGGACTCTGCAGGTATGACGGCTACAGGATCACCGTTTTCCGGTCTGATCTGTCCAATAGCCACCATCTGACTGATAACAACATCTATTGTCTGGCTGATGACAAGAGAGGAAATCTCTGGGTTGGAACTGCCAGTGGCGTCAACCGTTTCAACAAAGTCAGGGGAGAGTTTGAAGAGATCCCAATCCGCAACAGTACCAACAAAGTGGTGGCTGCCATTCTGATCACGAAAGAGGGGCGTATCCTTATCGGACTGGATGATGGTCTCTTTGTCTATGACAGTAAATCCAACAGCTTTGTACACCACTCCACACTTCATATGGGGAATGCATCAATCACAGCTCCTGTGAAATCGATCTATGAGGATCAACGTAATGAGATCTGGATCGGCACCTGGGACAGCGGTCTGTATCGTTATTCCCCTTCCCGGAACATTGTCTATAATTATCCGCAGCTCAACCCTCGAAACTCAGCACATGTTATTTATCAGGACAGCAGGGAGAGAATCTGGGTAGGTACATGGGAGGGAGGCCTGCATCTGCTGGAAAATCCTTACGACCCGGAGCTTTTCAGCTGGAAGACATACCGGCACGATCCTTCTCTCGCCAACAGCTTATCTGATAATATTGTATATGATCTATGTGAAGATCCACAATCCGGGAACCTGTGGATAGGCACCCGTAGCGGACTCAGCATTATGAAAGATGATCAACCGGGAAGTTTCATCAATTACAGTACTTTTGACGAGATCAATCAGTTGCCCAATAATGAAATCAACTCCATTGTAGCAGATAATAGCGGAAATATTTGGATTGGATCCATCGGGGGAGGGGTGATCTATACGAATACCCTGAAACCAAAATTCGACTTCTTCCAGGTGCATCTGCCTGAGATGCCTACTGCCGCAATCCGTTCTATCTACCTGAACCGCCATGACCAGATGTGGTTAAGTGTGGGCACCTATGGCATCGTCTTCTATGATCCACACAATCAAAAGATTGTTCCCCAATCGGAGATACCGGAATTCAGGGGGTTGAACCAAACTACCATCTACGATATTTGTGCATACCATAATGATGAACTGTTGTTCGCTACCTATGGTGATGGATTGTGGCACTACCGGAAAGGTGAACCGGTAAAGACCTATACCACATACAACGCTGATTTCATCCGTGAGAATCGCATAAGGGCGCTTTATATTGACCGGCATCAGAACTGGTGGATCGGTACCCAGTCCGGATTGGGCGTGCGTCTCAGTGACGGGACAGGATTGACGTTCGACCAAATAAATGTAGAAGGCCGGGAACTGGGTAATGCTACCATGCTCCATATCACGGAAGATAACGACGGCAAGATCTGGATAGCCACCATCAACAATGGTCTGATCAGTGTGGAAGGAGATCCCCAAAAACCGGATGAGCTGATTTTCCGTAATTATTCCCGGGAGAATAACCGGATCACCTCCAACACTTTCAACGTATTGTCCCTGGACTCCTCAAACAGATTGTGGGCGGCTGCGGAGAGTGGGAAGCTTTACCTCTATCACAAAGAGTCGGACCGTTTTGTCGACAAATCACCCCGTTTCCCTGTTCTTGGTAGTATGATTAACTCCATTCAGGAAGACAGTCTGGGTAATCTTTGGATCGGTACCAACGTTGGTCTGGCCAGACTCTCATTTGATGAAAAGAATGAGCTTGCCGACTATCGGATCTTTAGCACTGTCGACGGTCTACAGGACAATTTTTTTATTCCCAGATCCTCTTTCAGTCACAAGGGGCGGTTCTACTTTGGCGGATACAAGGGAATGGCCTGTTTCACACCCGGGAAGATCAATACTGATATTGTACCAACCCCTTTTTACATCACCGATATTCAGATATTGAACCGTCCATTTTCTGAATTGTCTCCCGAAATTGCCCGTACTATTTCTGAATTTGTTCCCACATTCACCGATGGGATCACCATTGAGCACCGCAACAACAATTTCAGCATTCACTTTGCCTCTCTGAACTATACCAACCCTGAGCTCACCCGTTATGCCTATAAACTGGAAGGCTTCGATCAGGAATGGCAATACAGCGACGCCAGTCACAATGCAGCCCATTACAACAACCTGCCCGCCGGTAATTACACATTCCTGTTACGGGCAACCAACCTCCATGGCATATGGAACAAGGAGATCAGACAGTTGAACGTGAAGGTGTTGCCTCCATTATGGCTTACCTGGTGGGCATTTCTGATCTATGCGCTGGTGTTGTTACTGATCAGTTACCTGATCTTCCGGAATGTGACAAACCGTGTTCGACTGCAAAATCAATTGCGATACAAAGAGATAGAACGCTCCAAGGCGGAAGAGATCAATCATGCCAAGCTGCAGTTTTTCACCAATATCACCCATGAGTTTCTCACACCACTCACCATTATCTCAGCTACGGTTGATGAGATACAGCGGACAACACCCCTTGATGAGAGCCTCTATGCGACGCTCACAAGGAATATCAATCGGTTGACACGGTTGTTACAGCAGATCCTGGAATTCAGAAAAGCGGAGTCTGGCAATCTCCAACTGCGTGTATCCTACGGAAATATATCTGAGTTTATCCGCAATTCCATCGATGCTTTCTATCCGCTGATCCGTAAGAAGAAGATGCATTTTTCTTTTCTCAGTGATCCTGAGAAGATCGAAGGTCTGTTCGACCTGGATAAGCTGGACAAGATACTATACAATCTCCTCTCCAATGCAGCCAAATATGTTGAGGAGGGCGGCTCCGTTCAGCTCACCCTCTCCTATGAGACAGAAGAGAGGGATCAGATCCGTATCTCGGTGAAAGATGATGGCACCGGTATCCCCAATGATGCACAGCAGGTGTTGTTCAAACGGTTCTATGAAGGAGCCTATCGTCAGCATGGGACCACCGGTACCGGTATCGGTCTTTCATTGGTGAAAGATCTGGTGACCCTCTCGCATGGGACCATCGAGGTGGTGAGTGAGCCAGGTAAAGGGAGTGAATTCATTGTGATCCTTCCCATCGACATCTCCTACTTCGATGAATCGGAAATTGATCTCCCATTCAACCGTGAAGCACAGGAGGTCATAGTGGATAGGCCGCTACCTGATATTGAAGAACCTCTCAACGAAGCGAAAAGAGGCAATCTGCCTGCGGTGTTGGTTGTGGAAGACAATGAGGATATCTTACAGTTGATGCAGCGTTTGTTGAGCAATGAATACCAGGTCTATACAGCAACAAATGGGAAGGAGGCACTGGTGATGCTGGAACATGAGAAGATAGATCTGATTGTTTCGGATATCATGATGCCCGAGATTGACGGAATCGAATTGAGCCGAATGATCAAGAACAACATTGAGTACAGTCATATTCCCATCATTCTGCTGACAGCCAAGACCGATGAGAAAGATCGTGCCGATGCTTATGAATCGGGTGCTGATGCTTTTATCAGCAAGCCCTTTAACCTGAATGTGCTGCATGCCAGAATCAAGAACCTGTTGAAAAATCGTGAACGTGTTGCCCACGATTTCAAGAGTCAGCTGGTGTTCGACATGAAAGAGATGAACATCACCAATCTCGATGAAACATTCCTTCAGAAAGCCATTGATTGCGTGAACCGGCATCTCGATGATTCCGAGTTCGACCAGCAGCAGTTCTCTGAAGAGATGGGGGTCAGCAAGTCAACGCTCTACAACAAACTGAAATCGCTCACCGGATTGAATACATCGGCATTCATCACCAATATCCGGATGAAAGCAGCCTGTCGGATCATGGATCAGAACAGGAATATACGCATCTCTGAGCTGGCTTATGCCGTAGGATTCAACGATCCCAAATATTTCAGTTCCTGCTTCAAGAAGGAATTCAACATGCGTCCTACGGAATACCTGGAGCGTTTTTCCGGTTCCATAGAGAGTTAATGGAGCATCTTGATCTCATCTTGTGAGAGCCTTCGGTTGTAAACCGATATCTTCTCAATGACCCTCTTTGAGTGATCGGCAACCACTTCCCTGAGTATGAGATCTTCTATTGGGACCGATTGGTCAAGCAGCCCGTCGATATAGGTGCGGAGTGTACCTTCCTCATAGCTGATGGCCAGCCTGAATTTACGCAGCTTTTCAGGTGTGTACCATTTACCGTTGGTGGCTCTTCCATGGCTTTTCCAACTATCTGAGCGGGCCAGTATGTTGGAGCTCTCAAAGCGTGATCTGCCATCGGTGAGATAAGGCCTGGGCATATCCTCATCCGGGATCACATAGGTGAGACCTGCAAAACGGATGATCTCACCAGCTGCTTCAGCCGGAAGCGATATGTTCATTGTCAGGGTGAAGGCCTTTGAAGCAGTTAACCGAATGGTATCCTCCATCAGAGAGGACTCCTCATAGCTCTGCTGATAGAGCAGTCCCTTTTCGGGGTTTCTGCTGTTCCCCTGCAGGGATATGCCGGTACGGATGGCTGTGGGAAACCCTTCCGGCCGTTCTGCACTTACGATCCAGTCGTAATAATTGCCCTGCATCCAGACCAACGACGCTGTTGCTTTCAGACCGTCAATCGCATAAGGGCGGATGTTGTTGGCAGGAGAGTCGAACGTGAGCTGTTCAGCACTGCTCACTCCTCCGTCGGGAGCAACGTTGAACTTTACCAGCTCATAGATTGTGCCATGTTTTCCTTTCACCGGTAGCGATCCGTAGATTACCTGCGGATCATCCTTGTCGATGGTCATCCCCCCGCTGTAACATTTCTCGATATCGGGCGACTGATGAAAATGACCGCCGGCATTGGAAAGGAATGTTTTCTTCCACTGACTCCCTGTCCACCTCACCTGGTAATAGTCGTGCGAAGTTTTTGATTCATTGATGCCCACCATGGCGATGACCGGACGTTCCTCCTGATCAAGCACCAGTTCCCAGATCCAGTTGCGCACGGGGGTGCTGTCGGCCACCGCGAAGGGATGTTGTTCCCGGTACTGCGGGGTGATGTCCACCTCATGCAGTGGGGGGGTGCCAATCTGAGAGAGCTTTTCGCCTCTGATATCGCTCAGCTCATGTGAATGGATATCGATGCTGTTAAGATAAATCCAGTTCTCGCTCTGGTTGTCGGGGTGGGTAGTGGTATAGGCGAGATAGATTCTGTTTTTCCCGTTGCTGGCATATTTGGCATAAGGCCTTACCCCTGCAGCTCCTTTCAGAGAGCGGACAATCTGGTGAGGTCCCCAGTCGAATGTCACCCTATCCTCCTCATCGGGGAGTGTCAGTCGTGCGATGGTGGGATGCCAACCGATACCCCGCCAGCAGAGGTAGATATGTTCGGGATCATCCGAAAGAATGAAGGGGGAGGGGTAGGTGGTGTTGTGATCTGTCTCCAGTCGCATCTCTTTTCCGAGGGTTGTGATGTCTCCCGGTTCACGTGATATCCGGTAATAGAAACAGGACTCATCGGTGTGGCGCGAGTAGAAGATCATGATCCGCTCATCGGGCAGCATCAGGAAGGTAGGATTATTGTGATCGTCCGGTTGAAAACAGGAGCGGATTAACACCTCCGTTTTGCAGTCCGTGAGATGATTGATTTGTGTGGCTTTGATGGATCCGTGCACATCAATATAGCCGATATAGCTGCTATTGATGCTTCCCTGCTCATTCTGGTAGTGCAGCGCACGGGGATCGGCAAACCAACACCAGGCACCCTCTTCGGTAAGCGTGTTGATGGTGATCCCCCTCTCGGGGGGCAGAGAAGTTTTCTTTATCCCGCACCCGTAAAGTACGAGGAAGAAACAGACGGTGAGGAAGAGTTTCACTTTTCGCATAGGAGAGAATTGTTTGAAAAAAATCAAGCCAGATAGCTTCCGCTAAATGGCTTGATCATATTGCATCAACCGAATGAAGCGGTCTGCTGTTTTACCACAGGAAGATATAGATCAATGTCACCAGCAGGCAGATACCCAGGGCTCCCAGGGCAAATCCCTTATCTGTTTTGAACAGAGCCAGATCGAAAGGCACCGCCTTCTCATCCTTGTAGATGTCGTTGGCGTTGGAGAACAAAAAGAGTGAAATAGAAAAAATCAGTGAGCCGAAGAAGAAGAAAGCTTCGAACCCGATGTTCTCCAGATAGATCACCCATTCGTTGGTGCTGCCACTCAGTAGCAGAATCTTGTGGAGAGCGGCCGAGAAGATGAACAACAGAGCGAAGAACAGGGTTAAGCGTGCCCATTTGAGCATCTTTTTCCGGTCATCGCCTGTAGCCTTTTCAGCAGCTATCCTGGAGTTATCCACATAGGTGATCGCTACAAAGATGATGAACAGGATGATGAAGATGTATCCCATCCTGAACTGGAAGGGCATGTCGGGTAGTGCGATCTTGAAAAGCACTCCCATCGGGATGGTAAGGATCGATGTCCAGATGGCTGCTTTTGAAGATGCTCTCTTCCAGAGGAGTCCCAAGCCGAAGACCACGATAATGCCCGGATAGATAAAACCGGAATACTCCTGGATATACTGGAACGCCTGATCCAGTCCCCCAAGGAGGGGCTCAACAGCGACGATGGCGATCACCAGTGCCAGGAATGCGGTCAGACGACCGATTCTCACCAGTTGCTTGTCGGTTGCATTCTTCTTGATGTGTTGTTTGTAGATATCCATCGTGAAGATGGTAGAGGTGGAGTTCAGCATCGATGCCAGCGATGAGATGACTGCGGCGGACAGGGCGGCGAAGGAGAGACCTTTGATCCCTACCGGAGCAAAGTTGCGAATCAGCCAGGGGTAAGCATCGTCAGAGACATTGATCGACCCGGAGAGATTGAAGTATCCCTGCTGCATGCCGGGGATATCCTGCGGATAGTTGAACATGATAAAGGCAGTCACACCGGGAATCACCACGATAAAGGGAATCAATATCTTCAGAAAGCCTGCGAAAATAAGTCCTTTCTGCGCCTCGTTGATGCTCTTGGCAGCAAGCCCTTTCTGGATGATGTATTGGTTGAAACCCCAATAACCGATGTTGGTGAGCCATACACCTCCCACAATGGCGGCTAAACCGGGCAAGTCCCTGAATGCATCGGGTGATTTAGATTTATCTACGATCAGGTTGAAGTGGGTGTCGTTGGGAATGCTTTTCAACTTTTCGTAAATGATGGTCAGGCCATCCCATGCTCCTCTACCCTCACCCGATACTGCCTCCAGTGCAAAGTAAGCAGTAACCAATCCGCCACCGATAAGGAAGACAACCTGCAGGACATCCGTCCATGCAACTGAAGCCAACCCGCCGTAGATGGAATAGATGCCGGCAATGATAAAGAGTATCAGTACGATCTGCATACGGTAACCCTCCAGGCCCAGGATCTGTTCAATAGCGATGGATCCCAGCCATGCCACCGAGGTGAGGTTGACAAAGATGTAGAGGAAGAGCCAGAAAACAGAGAAAGCCATTCCAACCCCATTGCTATACCGTTCACGCAGGAACTGGGGGATGGTGTAGATATGCCTTTTCAGCATCACCGGCAAAAGAAACTTGGCTACGATGATAAGTGTTACCGCGGCCATGATCTCATAGGCCGCCACACAGATTCCGATCTTATAACCGGAACCAGACATGCCGATAAACTGCTCTGCAGAGATATTGGCTGCGATCAGCGAAGCGCCAACTGCCCACCAGGTGAGCTTGTTGCCCGCCAGGAAGTAGTCGTTTGCAGTCTTATCTACCCCCTTTTTATTTCTGGAGAGGAAAAGACCCAAACTGACAAGAAGTACCATGTAAATCCCGACAATGATAAAATCAATCGTCTGAAATCCCGAGTTGCTCATTGTAGTTGAAATTTGATTGTATTACGATTTATTGTGTTTATTATACTAGAATACAAAAAAAATGGCCATTGAGTGGCCAAAGTTAGAAAAAAAAATCAAATCACAACATTTGTTGAGGGATTTTTGTGTACAGA
>WOYT01000007.1 GCA_011620695.1 Proteiniphilum sp. | reverse complement strand
CCAGACCGAACCGCATGCTTCATTCCCTGCACTGCCTTCCTGGAAAGAACTTGAATTGAACTAATGCTTCCCGACCAGTTTCGTCAATTCTCATTTCTGGTGAGAGAATACAGAAAAGCTAACCTATTTGAATTGATTCTGATCACGCAAGAGATCATTGAATAACAGAGAAAAGGATGAAAATCTATTTTTGGTTATTGACTGTTTCCCTGTTGCTGCTACTTCCCCACCTAAAGGGATCAGCTGCAACAGAGGTGCCCACTCATGGCTGCATCGATGCTAGATCGCTTCCATTCGGTGATGCGGTTAGCGAAATGATATACGACATGCTGGGTAATGAGATGGGGAGGCACACCGTGACTGTTGTCAGCCCGGAAATGGTGCATGTTAAGCTCACCTTCAGGCTGGATCAGCCATTCCGTCAGGACGACTGGCAGATGACGCTGACCCCCGGCTTCACACCCTCCTTTCACTGGTCGCCACACCTCACACCCACCCCGCACCATATCATCGATCAGCATGTCTTTCGCTCTCCCGCACTCATCGTTTCGGATGAGCAGCAGGTACTGGCGCTGATTCCGGACCTCAACATGATGCGCGAGGGGACACCTGTGAGGTGGTATCTTGACCTGGATGCAGAACAGAACAAGCTTATTCTGGGAATGAGCAATAGCAGCGTGGACGATCATGTGCTGTTCCGGCGTACTCCAGGTGCTTCCTATCCGGTAGGGGAAGTGGAGATTGGTTTTTACCTGCTCAGCTCCAGAGGGGAGGATGCAATTCAAAACCCGTTCCGTAAACCGCTGGAATTTATGTGGAGTCACTGGGGAAGACCGCTCTACAAAAATGGTAATCCATTGGAAGGATCATTGGAACCCTACGTAGAGCATACCTATCACTGGGCATTTAACAGCTGGTCCGATGCCGTCTGGCAGGAGTTCACGCTCAACGGCAGGAAGGTGGGGGCTCCGGTCTTTATCGTTAACGTGACGCAAAGCCCTAACTACTCCGGTAGGGTGAACGAACGCGAGTTCCGCTCCATATGGAATCAGGCTTGGTTCAGCTCACTGCGTTCCGCGAGTGGTCTCTACCGCTATGCCAGGCGTACCGGGAACGACCAATTACTGCAGAAAGCCCGGAAGACCAAGGAATTGGCACTCTCTTTTCCGCAGCGGGAGGGTTTTTTCTACGGCCTTATCGGCACGGAGATGGAAGAGGTGCTGGAAGAGGGGAAAAAATACAACCGTAGCAAGGGGTGGAACACTTCCTACTGGGGCAATTCCAACCGGAACCCCTACAGCTGGAATCCACGGGAGGCTCCTTTCCATATCCTCGACATGAGCTGGACCGCCTTGCTGATGCTTCGCTGGTACGATGAACTGGAACAGGATCAACGGCTGCTCCGGTATGCGGAGCGCTATGCTGCAGCACTGATGCAAAAACAGCGTCCGAATGGCTTTTTCCCTGGCTGGCTTGATCTGAACAGTCTCCAGCCGATGCAACACCTGAATGACTCGCCCGAGACATCCCTGTCGGTCACCTTTCTCTTGAAGCTCTATGAGCTGACAGGCGAATCTTCTTACCGCACGGCGGCACTGAAGTCGCTGGATGCCGTGATCCGCGAGGTGATCCCTGTCGGCAGGTGGGAGGATTTTGAGACCTACTGGTCCTGCTCCCGTTATGGTTCAGACCATCTTGTAGGGAAGAAGGTAACCCGTAACAACATGCACAAACAGAACAACTTCTCCATCTTCTGGACGGCAGAAGCACTGTTTGAAGCCTACCGTCTTACCAGTGACAAATATTACCTTTCCCTGGGAGAGCGAACGCTCGATGAGTTGCTGATGACCCAGGCATCCTGGCAACCACCCTACATGTACGTGAACGTACTGGGCGGTTTCGGAGTAATGAATGCTGACGGTGAGTGGAACGACTCGCGGCAGAGCCTCTTTGCCGAACTGATCCTGCGCTATGGTGCTCTGCTTGAGAGAGAAGAGTACCGGGAGCGGGGTATTGCAGCTCTGAAAGCCTCCTTCGTGATGATGTACGCTCCCGAGAACCCGGTCACGCGCCGTCAGTGGGAGAAGGTTTATCCCTTCTTTGGAGAAGCAGACTACGGCTTTACGATGGAGAACTACGGTCACGGGGGACGAACCAGTCCCGAAGGGGAAGGAATGGGTGAATTTACCATCTATGACTGGGGGAACGGTGCTGCTGCGGAGGCATATAACCGCATCCTGGATCATTTTCCAGAGATTGGGAAAATAATAAGATGAACAGAATGAAGAAACAATATTCAACAACATGAAGAAACGAAATCAATTCAAAGGAGTCGTTGGCGCAGTGCTGATCGGGGGACTCTTCAGCCTCTCCTGCACCGGAAACGCAAAAAAATCGGAATCTATGGAAATGAATGATGAAAAAGGTACGTTCGGGTATGACCTGAACTACCTCTCGGAAAAAGACAGCCTGATCCTCCTGAAATCGGAAGATGAGAAGGCACAGGTGATTCTTTCGGCAAAGTACCAGGCAAAGGTTTTCACTTCTACGGCTAACGGCCTGGAGGGAAACAGCCACGGCTTTGTCAACTACAAATTTTTCGATGCCGGTATCGTGGATGAGCACATGAACGGCTTCGGTGGTGAAAACCGCTTCTGGCTCGGCCCTGAGGGGGGACAATACTCGGTCTTCTTTGCACCGGGAACGGAACAGGTGTATGACAACTGGCATACTCCCAAACCGATCGATATCGAGGCGTGGGAGCTGACTGATGCAACTTCCACACAGGCTGCGTTCAGCAAGGAGATGGAGGTGAAAAACTATCGGGGTACAGAGTTGAAAATTAAAGCCGAACGACAAATCAATCTGCTCTCCAGGGAGGAAAGTAGCAGGGAGCTGGGTTTAACCCTTCCCGTAGAGATGAAGATGGTGGCCTACAGTACCGAAAACAGGATTACAAACCAAAATGATTTTGAATGGACTCCGGAGACAGGCACAGTTTGTATCTGGATGCTCGATATGTTTATCCCGTCCGACTCCGCGGTGACGGTAATTCCCTATCAAACAGGAAGTGAAAAAGATTTGGGCAGGGTTGTTACCTCCGATTATTTCGGCGAAATCCCTGCCGACCGACTGATCGACGAAAATGGGGTTCTCTTTTTTAAAACGGATGGAAAATCGAGGGGCAAGCTGGGGATGAACGCGCGCAGGACCAAAGGGATCGCGGCCAACTACGACCCGATCGGGGGGCGGCTTACCGTGATGACCTTCACCACACAACCTGAAGCCACCTACCTCAACCAGGAGTGGAACCCGGAGAAAGATCCCCTGAAAGGTGACGCGCTCAACGCCTACAACGACGGCCCGCTGGAAGATGGTAGCATCATGGGCCCCTTCCTGGAGCTGGAGAGCTGCTCACCGGCCGCTTTTTTAAAACCGGGCGAATCACTCTCTCACCAGCACAATGTGTACCATTTCGTGGGTGATGAGGCCTCCCTCTCCCCTATCTCAGAAAAATTACTGGGTGTGAGCCTGGAGAAAGTAAAGAATATTTTTAATAGCAATCGGTAATCAGAATAACCTGACTAAGCGCTGACAACTGAATACAGAACATCGACAACTTAAAAAAATGAATACAAATTCAGAAAAACACCGGCTGGTGCCGGCAGGGATCATTTTCCCCTTTATCCTTCTCACTTCTCTCTTTTTTATCTGGGCGGTTCCCAACAACATGACCGATACCATGCTGGCGGCATTCAAGCGCATCATGAGCCTCTCAGATACACGCACTGCCTGGATACAGGTTGTCTGCTACTTATTGGGTTACGGCTGTTTCGCACTGCCCGGCGCCATCTTCATCAAAAAGCATACCTATAAATCGGGTGTCTTGCTCGGGTTAGGGTTATGCATTACGGGTACCTTCCTGTTTTATCCGGCGTTGCTGGCCAACGGAATCAGTTCACCCCTTAGCTTCGCGACCTATCTGTTCGCGATCTTCGTGTTGTTTGCCGGCCTCTCGGTCCTTGAGACTTCGGCAAATGCCTATGTTTACTCACTGGGTGATCCGGTTACCGCTACACGACGACTCAATTTCTCTCAGTCGTTTAACCCTTTTGGTGCGCTCACCGGTGTGCTGGTGAGCCAGATCTTCGTACTGTCGCAGTTAAATACAATGACTGCTGCCGAAAGAGATGCCCTGAGCGGACCGGAACTTGTTGCCATACAGAATGGGGAGCTGAATGCCGTGACTACGGCTTATTTGATCCTGGGCGTAGTGATGCTGGTGCTTTTTCTGTTGATCTACTTTACTTCGATGCCCAAAGCACAGGACGAAGATAAAAGCCTGGATCTGAAAGCAACCTGGGCACGTTTAAAAAAGAATAAAAATTATCTCTGGGGAGTGATTGCTCAATTTTTTTATGTCGGTGCCCAGATAGCTGTATGGTCGTTTATCATTCGTTACGCCATGCAACAGCTCAATTTCGATGGCGTGATTGCAGGCCTGGGTGCTAACCCTTCACAGGATGCCATCATTGGGGCATTGCGCGGTGTGGAGCCCATTGCGGGGGGATTCTATGCATTCACCGAAGCCATTGGCCTGGATGTTCTGCTGCCACGTACGGCTGAGCAGGCCGGTGCCACCTATTACATCATGTCGTTAATATTGTTCGTTACCGGTCGTTTTGTTTGTACCTGGCTGATGAAATATATCCGTCCGGTCAATCTCTTATCTGTACTCTCTCTTTTGGCTGTGGTTTTGTCGCTGATCGCCATTTACGGACAGGGTTTTTTGGGGGTTTACGCACTGATGGGAATATCGGGATGTATGTCGCTGATGTTTCCGACCATCTACGGATTGGGAATGAGGGGGCTGGGTGAAGATACCAAGATTGCCGGATCAGGCATGGTGATGGCGATTGCCGGTGCGGCACTGCTGACCCAGATTCAGGGAATTCTCTCCGATCAGGCTGGAAGTATTAATTTTGCTTACTGGGTGCCGGCTATCGCGTTTTTAATAATTGCTTTTTACAGTTTAACGGTTGCCCGCAGTAAGAAGCTGGGTAATGGAAAATAAATGGATATGAATCAATACATTGTAGGGATAGACTATGGCACGGATTCCTGCCGTGCACTCGTCGTTAACAGCACGACTGGGAAAGAAGAGAGATCATATACGGCTTTTTATCCACGCTGGAGAAAGGGTTTATTTTGTGACCCCGCACAAAACCGCTACCGCCAGCATCCACAGGATTACATCGATTCACTGGAAGAGGCAATTCAGGGTGTTTTGAGGCAGATGAAGCCCGCAGAAATTGACAACATCGTCGCACTGGGTATCGATACCACCGGGAGTACACCCTGTCTGACCGATCGGAACGGTACCCCCCTGGCGCTGTTGCCCGGATATGAAGAGGATCCTGACGCCATGTTCGTGCTATGGAAAGACCATACCGCCATCAACGAGGCGGATGAGATCAACAGACTGGCCCATGGGTGGGAGACCGACTATACCGCACGCTCCGGTGGAATCTACTCATCCGAATGGTTCTGGTCAAAGGCACTCCATATCCTGCGGCAGAACGAACGCATCCGCCGCGATGCCCGGGGACTGATCGAACATTGCGACTGGATGCCGGCCCTGCTGACCGGCAACCTGCTGCCGGAGAAGGTGAAGAGAAGCCGCTGTGCTGCCGGGCACAAAGGGATGTGGGCGGAGGAATGGGGTGGTTACCCCTCTGCTGCGTTCCTCTCCAGGCTCGACCCCCTGCTGGGTGAATTCAGGGTGCTTTTAAGCGATGAAACCCATACCGGCGGCACTCCGGTCGGGACCCTCACCGAAGAGTGGTCAGAGCGGCTTGGATTGCCCCGCAGCGTGGTGGTCTCCGCCGGCATCCTCGATGCACATGCCGGGGCCATCGGTGCCGGCATCCGCGCGAACAGCATGGTGAAGATCATCGGGACCTCCACCTGCGACATCGTGGTCACCCCGAAACAGGATATCGGTGACAAGCTGATCCCGGGCATCAGCGGTCAGGTGGATGGCTCCGTGATTCCCGGGCTGATCGGACTGGAAGCGGGACAATCGGCTTTCGGCGACATTTATGCCTGGTTCAGAGATTTACTTTCCTGGACTGCAAATACCCTTCCGGAGAAAGAGAGGGTCGCATTGACCGGTAACCTTCTGCAGCGGCTTACTGTCGAGGCAGAAAATTTACCGCTCACGGAAACAGACCCGATTGCCAACGACTGGCTGAATGGTCGTCGCTCTCCTTTTGCCGATCAGACACTGAAAGGGGGCATCATCGGGATCACCCTGGGAACCACGCCTGCTCAACTTTTCAAGAGTCTGGTGGAGGCTACCGCCTTCGGATCGCGGGCCATCCTGGAGCATCTCGCAAAGGAGGGCGTACGGGTGGAAGAGGTGATCGGTGTGGGGGGCATTTCTCTGAAGTCGCCTTACGTGATGCAGACCCTGGCCGATGTGATGGGGGTCCCCATCAAAGTGGCTGCTACACAACAGGCCGGCGCATTGGGTGCGGCCATGTGCGCCGCGGTCGCCGCGGGTCTGTTTGACTCGCTGCAGTCGGCTACCGACCGGATGGAACAGGGCAACCTGACGACGTATATTCCGCGACAGGAGGTTAGTCTGCTCTACAAGGCTCGTTATGAACGTTACCAGTCGCTGGCTCATTTTTTGAGCACAAAGCAATCATTTTTACAAAACCAGCAATGAAGAAGATAATTCAACTTTCTTTAATCGCGCTTGTCTTTCTGATGTTTTCCTGTCATCAGAAGCAGTCGGAGCATGATCCGGGAAGTAAATACAGTGAGAAATACCGCCCCCAGATTCATTTTTCACCTGAGAAAGGTTGGATGAATGATCCGAACGGATTGGTTTACCACGATGGAGAGTATCACCTCTTTTATCAGCATCATCCTTACTCCTCCATGTGGGGACCGATGCATTGGGGTCACGCTGTCAGCAACGACCTGATCCACTGGAAACATCTTCCCATTGCCCTCTATCCCGATAGTCTGGGTTACATTTTCTCCGGGAGTGCTGTCTCTGACAGTGAGAACCGCTCGGGACTGGGGACAGCGGACAATCCCCCGCTGATTGCCTTTTTTACCTATCATGATCCTGTAGCACAGGATGAGGGGCGTGAGTTTGAGGTGCAGCAACAGGCTGTCGCCTACAGTACCGACAATGGGAGAAGCTGGACCAAATATGACAATAACCCGGTGGTGAAGAATCCCGGTATTCGCGATTTCCGTGATCCGAAAGTGGTGTGGCACCCCGTTTCGGAAAGGTGGATCATGTGTGTGGCTGCCTGGCAGACCATCCGTTTTTACAGCTCTGCCAATCTCCTGGACTGGACCTTTGAAAGTGAGTTCGGGGAAGGGTTTGGAAGCAAGGAGGGTGTATGGGAATGTCCGGATCTTTTTCCCTTGAAGATAAACGATACTGGCGAAACCAAATGGCTGTTGATTGTCAATATCAATCCCGGAAATCCAGCGGGTGGTACAGGTACCCAGTACTTCGTAGGCGATTTTGACGGCACTCATTTTACCACAATCCAGAGAGAACCTCTCTGGCTGGATTACGGTAAAGACAACTATGCAGGTGTTACCTGGAGTAACATGCCAGACGGGAGACGCGTCCTGATTGGCTGGATGAATAACTGGGAGTATGCCGGTGATCAACCCACCCTGCACTGGAGCGGGTCGGCTACCCTACCCCGCGAGCTGGGTCTCAGAAAGGTAAGAGACAACTACCTGCTTACTTCCAGACCGGTCGCTGAGCTACGCAAATTATACGGCAAGTCAAATAAGATCAGAAAATTAAAGGTCAACGGGTCTAGGCAAATTTTCGAGGGGAGGATGTTTGTAGGCTCTCCCGTTGAGATTGAACTCACCTTTGATGTTTCAGAGATGACCCGGATGGATTTTCCCGGGAAGTTTGGCCTCAGGTTAAGCAACCGACTGGGTGAACATTACACGATAGGATATGACAATATTGTAAAATATTACTATGCAGACAGGACGCATGCAACCTCTGAAGATTTCTCGCCTCTCTTCTCATCGATGCAGTATGCACCCTATCTGATCGAATCAGAGAGGGTGACCTGGAAGATCATCCTCGACTGGTCATCGGTAGAATGGTTTGCTTCCGACGGTGACGTGGTTATCACCAACCTTGTGTATCCTACGGAACATTTCGACACGCTGGAATTGTTTACTGAAGAGGGATGGATCGATCTTCCGGAGGCAAAAATTACCCAACTTACGCCCATCTGGTAGGTTAACCTGATTACCTGCGCGTTATTCATTGTCTATGGGGTGCTGCTGGGTTTCAAATGGCCGTTGATCATCTCCAATGCAGTGGTCTGCCTTATCCAGATCTATCATCTCTTTCTATTGAAGGAGAAAGCCTGATGACCGAAGCTTATCCCGCCACAATGGTTTTGACCCCCAGCTCCCCTACCCGTTCGGCTATTTTT
>WOYT01000079.1 GCA_011620695.1 Proteiniphilum sp. | reverse complement strand
TCATTCCGAAGACAGGCCCCAGTGAGGGCTCACGCAATGCCACGATGGCCTTCTTACCGATCTTGTTCAGTCCCAGTGCCAGACCGATGGAAACGGTGGTCTTACCGATACCCGCCTTGGTGGGCGTGATGGCGGTCACCAGGATCAGGTTGCTCTGCTTCACCCGCTCGTTGTCGATCAGGTTGAGCGGTATCTTGGCCATGTGCCTGCCGAAGTTGATCACCTCCTCCCGCGGGATGCCGACACTTTCTGCCACGTCCTTGATTCTCTTGAGCGGTGTTTCTCTTGCAATTTGAATGTCAGATTTCATTGTTTCTATCTATAAGTTATAAGCCGAATGCTTTTAGTGGTTTTTATTTAGTCTTTCTTCCAGCATCACCAGCTGGTCGCGCAACTGGGCTGCTTCCAGGAACTCCAGTTTCTTGGCGGCAGCCAACATTGCCTTGCGGGTCTGCTCTATCTTGGCCTTCAGTTCATCGGTGGTTGCCAGCTCCGCCAGCGGTTCGGCAGCCAGGGAGGAGTAGTCCGGTTCTACGTAGGCCCTTGCTTCAGCTGTCGCAGTGTACTCCTTGCTCAGTGCCGAGGAGAGTGCCCGTTTGATCTGACGGGGAGTGATGCCATGCTCCTCGTTGTACTTCATCTGTTTCTCACGACGCCGGTTGGTCTCGTCGATCGTCTTCTGCATGCTCTCGGTGATCTTGTCGGCATAGAAGATCACCCTGCCATTCACGTTGCGTGCTGCCCTACCCGCTGTCTGTGTGAGAGAACGATGGGAACGGAGGAACCCCTCCTTGTCGGCGTCGAGCACCGCCACCAGCGACACCTCCGGCAAATCAAGCCCCTCACGTAGCAGGTTGACACCGATCAATACATCAAAAAGGCCACCCCGCAACTCTTCCATGATCTTCACCCGCTCGAGCGTCTCCACGTCGGAGTGGATGTAGTTACATCGGATGTTGTGCCCCGCCAGGTAGTCGGTCAGCTCTTCAGCCATCCGCTTGGTAAGGGTGGTGACCAGTACCCGCTCATCCCGTTCCACACGTTGCTGGATCTCCTCCATCAGGTCGTCAATCTGGTTGAGGCTGGGACGCACATCGATGGGTGGGTCGAGCAGACCTGTGGGGCGGATCAGCTGATCCACCACGATCCCTTCTGACTTCTCCAGCTCATAATCGGCAGGTGTGGCACTGACGAAGATGATCTCCTTGCTGATCTCCTCGAACTCCTCGAAGCGGAGCGGACGGTTGTCGATGGCCGCCGGCAGACGGAACCCATACTCTACCAGGTTCTTCTTGCGGGAGTGATCGCCGCCGTACATGGCCCGTATCTGGGGAATGGTCACATGGCTCTCGTCGATCACGGTGAGGTAATCCTCCGGGAAGAAATCCAGCAGACAGAAGGGGCGCGTGCCGGGCTCACGTCCGTCGAAGTAGCGGGAGTAGTTCTCGATACCGGAGCAGTAACCGATCTCCCTGATCATCTCCAGGTCGTAGGTCACCCGTTCGTAGAGCCGTTTAGCCTCGTAGGGTTTACCGATAGACTGAAAAAACTCCACCTGCTTGCCCAGGTCGAGTTGGATCTCATCCACCGCGCGGTTGATCCGTTCCTGTGTGGTAACGAAGAGGTTGGCCGGAAAGATGCGGTAGCTGTCAAGTCGCTCCATGGTAACACCGGTGAGCGGGTCCACCGACTCAATGCTTTCAATCTCATCTCCCCAGAAGATCACGCGAATGATATAATCATGGTAAGCCAGGAAGACATCCACCGTATCTCCTTTAACCCGGAAGTTGCCGCGGTTGTAGTCGGCTGTTTCATTGCGGGAGTAGAGACTGTTGACCAGCAAGCGCAGGAGGTGGTCACGCTCGATTACCTGTCCCACGCTGATCTCGATGGTGGTCTTGTTGAAGTCCTCGGGGTTACCAATGCCATAGAGGCAGGAGACCGAGGAGACCACTATCACATCGTTCCGCCCTGAGAGCAGCGAGGAGGTGGCAGCCAGGCGTAACTTCTCTATCTCGTCGTTGATGGAGAGATCTTTTTCGATGTAGGTGTCAGTGGTGGGGATGTAGGCCTCGGGCTGATAGTAATCGTAGTAGGAGACGAAATATTCCACAGCGTTATGGGGAAAAAAGCTCTTGAACTCGCTGTAGAGCTGTGCCGCCAATGTCTTGTTGTGGCTCAGTACAAGCGTAGGCTTGTTCACCTGTGCAATCACGTTGGCGATGGTGAATGTCTTGCCGGAGCCGGTCACCCCCAGCAAGGTCTGGTAGGGCACCTTGTCGCGGAGTCCCTCCACCAGTGCCCTGATAGCTTCGGGCTGATCACCCGTAGGCAGATATTCAGAAGTAAGTTGAAACTGCATAGTCACTCAGTAAACAAATGGGTCCTGTTTTGGTTTACCTGTTGGCAAACGGCTTTTTTGTCTGCATCCGTCTCAGGGTGCACCGGGATAGGGTTTGGTTTCATAAACAGAGGTAATCTGAAAATGTGGATTCAGCTCCAGATGAAAGATGTAGCCCGGTAACTGATCCCTGATACCCGCACCGTTGCGGGACTTGACAATCGGCAGATTAACCCGGTAATTATCTTCCATGGTTTTTTCATATTGTATCCCCTCCAGGTCGGGAGTATAGATTATCGCAGGTTCATCGGACTGTGCCGCGGCGACCAGTAAGTCACCCAGCAAACGCTCACGAGCCAGGGGTCCCTTGAAAAAGTACCGTTCAACACGCGGAGCCAGCCATTGCTCCAGAGCGGAATGATCCAGAGAGCTGAGGGCTGAGCAGAAACCGTTCACAACGATGCGGATGCTGTCCAGGGTGCGCTGATCTACCGGATAGGACTGGAAGAGCATCCGGTAACGCGACTCCGCCTCTGCCAGGTAATCGCCATTGAAATCGCCGCTTTCAACCATCATCAAATATTCGGAGTAGGACGCTGCGGTATTGGAACGAAGTGTCCCCATCCAGGTAAGTGAGTCGAGCCGTCTTCTCACAAGCGGAACATAGTGACTTTCAGGGAACTGCAGCAAGAAATCACGCAACTCGGTAACCCGGTCGCTCTGTTTCAACACCTCCCACTGATTGGCTTCTTCAGCTTTCAGTCGCATCAATGCCGCTTGCGCATCGGCAAAATGAACTCCTTCAGGATGACTCTCAATGTAATGAAGGTATCCCGGCACACTGTTTGATTTGACTGCTGCATCCCAGCCGCTTCGTTCCAGGTTGCCTTTCCTGATCAGTTCGTTGTAGAGGAAAAAGAGAAGCAATAACAACAGGATCGTGATAGCAACCGGCAACAGACGGCGACCCGTTTTTCGGCTGCTGGTTCTCGTCACATCTGCAGGTTCCTCTGTAGATGGTAAAGGTTGATGCAGCAACGGTTGTGGCAGCTCCAACTCATATTCGGTACGAAGCTTCTTCGTACAGGCCTCGCAAAAAAGTGCTTCTCCCTTTTTTTCTTTTCCGCAGAGGGGACAATGGTAAGACATCATGTGATCGGTTTTCGGGCGTGATTCCTTTCTTACAAAGATAAAAATGTTTTGGAAATATTTCGTACATTTGGTATCCGGAATCCGGAGATGCGGTGACCGTGACAGGAAGAGGAGCCACATCACATAGATTATCATCACTTAGTAGATCAATGGAATATATAAAAAACAGAATCCATTCCTTTATATACGCATTTGAGGGTATCAAGACCCTTTTTCGGGAAACACCCAATGCGGTGATTCAGTTGGCCGCGGCTATAGCAGCCATCCTGCTGGGGCTGATTTTTCACATATCGACTGTGGAGTGGCTCATCCTGATCCTGGTAATTGGGGGAGTAGTGGCTCTGGAAGCGATGAACAGTGCACTTGAAAATCTATCGGACTACACCAGCAAAAAAGAGATAGATCCTACCATCAAAAAAGCAAAAGATCTCTCTGCCGCAGCTGTACTTATTATGGCGATTGCAGCATTGGCAGTCGGCGTTATCATCTTCCTCCCTAAAATCATTCATCTTTTTTCATGATCGATACCCAATCCTACATAGATGAGATCAAAGCGCTCTCAGCATCGCAATCGGATGTCGTGAAGAAAGTAGAACAACTGAAAAAGATCCTGGAACGAATCTGCAGGGAGCTGACACAGGATGAGTCGCTTCAGTTCTCCAATCTCTTCTCGCGACTGGTGTTTATTTCCCGAAAACTGCAACTCCCACATAAGCTTGAATGGCAGCTGCAACACTTCCGGGCAGGAGAAAAAGAGCTGCGCCATCAGCCTGTTCAGGAGTCAGCCATGGAACTGTACCGATCTGCGGAAAAGGCAATATATGCTTTGCTGGAGTATGCCAGCGGGATCGCATCCCCAGAGGAGGCAGAAGAAGAGAGGCATGATCCAGTCCCCCAATCCAGTACCTTACGGGTTCAACTGTTACGCTGTGATCCGGAACGAGGTGAGCTGCTATGCAGTTGCGAAGATCCGCCTGGTACAGAGATATTGGTGCGTTACACTCCCCCACCGGCAGATGATCCCAGGGAAACTGACATGGCGTTGTTTCAGGAGGGTGTACAGCTCAACCTGATCGACTGCAAAACCGACCATGAGGGTATTTTCATTCCCCGGCTGATCGTCCTGGAGCCGGACTATCTCGTTGATGCCTCCGCTCTTGCCGAATGTTTCCAGGATTATGCCGTCACACCGTACCACTATTTCCGCTACAAGTTCAGCGAAAAGGAAAACCGCTCTTACCTGCTATTGGGAAACCTGGCCAACTTCTTCCTCGATGAACTGGTCTTCGCGACAAACCCGGAGCAGCTCTCTTTCGATGAGGTCTTCCTTCGCTCTTTCAAACAGTCCCCTTTCGAATACACCAGTTGTGAGGATATCCAATCGGACGCCGATTTCAGGGAGTTCATGCTGAAAGCAAGGAGTCAGTTCGAGAATATCCGGCGGGTGGTGTGCGACGATTTTCCGCAACTGGGCATCGACCTGCGTCACTGTACACTGGAACCCTCTTTCTTCAGCGAGAAGTATGGCTTTCAAGGGCGGCTGGACCTGCTCCATCTCTTGCCTGGCAACAGAGAGGCCAAAATCGTGGAACTGAAATCCGGGAGACTGCCCTACCCCCCTGGCAACAACGGTAAGATCGCCCTCAACCATGAGGTGCAGACCGCTGTGTACCGGATGATGATAGAAAGTGTCTTCGACCTGGATAAGCGCAAAACTGATGCTGCAATCCTCTATTCTGCCGGCATGCAACCGGGGACAAACCTTCGGTTTGCAGCAGTGTGGCAGGATCTGGAGCGGCAGATCATCGAGATGCGCAACCAGATCATCGCCCATGAACAGGCACTGATCAGGGGAGACAACCAGACGGTGGAGGCGTTGTTCGACGGACTCTTCGCGACGGCTGCCGAGACAGAAAAGGTGCCGGCGTTCTACCGCACCCGGGTGATGGAGATGCGTGAGCTGCTGGAGCGGTGCAGTGCACTGGAGAAAGCCTATTTTTACCGTTTTATACGATTTGTGGCCCGTGAGCTATACCTCCAGAAGATTGGTGACATAGCCTATGAGACTCCAACCGGACTGGCATCGCTCTGGAACAGCGACTTCAGCGAACGGGCTGCCGCACTCGATGTCTTACAGGACCTCACCATCCGTGAGATCGATGACAGCGGTCGTGATATGACCATCCTTTTTGCCCGTAATGGTGAAAGCCAGGACATTGCCAACTTCCGTGAGGGTGAGATCTGCATCGTTTACCCTCGTACAGACGAGCAGGATACAGTACTGAACCGCCAGATACTGAAAGGAACGCTGGCACGCATCAGCAGTGAGCGTGTGGAGGTGCGTTTCCGTTATAAACAGCGCAACCGGCACTACTTCAACGACAACCGGCTTTGGGCTATTGAACACGACAGCATCGACAGCTCCCTCAACTACATGTACCGCAGTCTTTATGCTTTCCTTGGTGCATCCCCCTCGAAGAAAAAGCTGCTACTGGGGTTACGTCCACCCCGCAACCCATCCATGCGTGAAGAGCCAGTGCTACCCTATCCCGAAAACATCATCCGCCAGGCTGTAGAAGCTGAGGAGTACTTCCTGATCGTGGGTCCCCCGGGTACGGGCAAGACATCGCTCTTCGCACGGCGGCTCATCGAGGAGTATCATCAACAACCGGAGAGCAACATCCTGGTGCTTGCCTACACCAACCGGGCGGTGGATGAACTCTGTGAGGCGATCCATGCAGCTTTGGGATGCAGCGATGGAGCGTGTGATGGCTATATCCGCGTGGGTACGGAGCTCTCCTGTGCCCCTCCCTACCGCCCCCGGTTGCTGCAAAAGATAGCTGAGCGGGCACCCAACAGGGAGTCACTGCGCAGGGAGATGGAGGAGACCCGTATCTATGTGGCCACGCTGGCTTCCATTCAGGGACGGATGGAGCTCTTCAACCTGAAACATTTTCATCTGGCACTGGTGGATGAAGCCTCCCAAATCCTGGAACCTCAGCTCATCGGTCTCCTGCCGCGTTTCGATAAGTTCATACTGATCGGCGACCACAACCAGCTCGCCACCATCGTCCTGCAACAGCCGTCGCACTCCCGTATCAAAGAGGCACCGCTGCAGGAGGCAGGCATCACCGACTGCCGCAATTCGCTTTTCGAGCGGCTGATCCGCCGCTGCACCGATCAGGGGTGGGATCATGCCACAACACAACTCACACGTCAGGGAAGGATGCACGAGGAGATCGCCGCCTTTCCTGCAGGTCACTTCTACTCAGGGAATCTTTTCACCGTAGCGGAATGGCAGTCGGAGCGCTGGCAGTTGGCACCCGGGAAAGATGACCTTCTGCAACATCTCGCTGCTACCCGGCGCACCGCATTTATCTCCACGGAAAAGCTGCCCCATCATGGTTCTACCGACAAGACAAGTGAACCGGAAGCAAAGATCATCGTACAACTGTTGCAATCGATCCGCGCACTTTACCTGGCCAACGGAAGAACATTTGATCCACGGCACGTTGGTATCATCGCCCCCTATCGGAATCAGATCGCACTGATCCGCCATCACCTGGCAGCAGTTGCTTTTCCCGGCATGGAGGAGGTAATGATCGACACCGTGGAGCGTTTCCAGGGAAGTCAGCGAGACCTGATCCTCCTCTCTTTCTGCGTGAACAGACCCTATCAGATGCAGTTCCTTTGCAACCTCAACCAGGAGGGTACTGTGGACCGCAAGCTGAATGTGGCCATTACGCGGGCCAGGCAGCAACTCTTCCTGGTAGGCAATGCAAGGATATTACGGCAACACCCGGTTTATGCATCGCTACTCACACATTACCGAAAAAAAATGGTGGTTTTGGCACCGGAAGAGATAAAACTTTAGTCGTTATTTTTTTATTTTCGTAAAAATAACTATTTTTGCAGTCCGAAACTGTCTTGTGGTGTAATGGTAGCACAACAGATTCTGGTCCTGTTTGTCCAGGTTCGAATCCTGGCAAGACAACAACTTTAACACTAAATCCATAGCTTGAAAGAGCACAAAGGGATGTCGGACTGATTTTTATTGGTCCGACATTTTTTTTATTTATTTTCCAGCTGCATCTTATGCGAAAGGGTTACCGTTGAAACGACGGACATCAATAAATGGAAGAGCTCAAAAGTAAAAAATAGTTCAAAAGGAATGCAACAGGAACCCAAGCAGCCAAAAAAAGTAGTAAATTTGCACAGAAAAAAACAGCAATTGTTTACATTAATTTTTTACTTTTGGCGACAACAACTGAAATCAGCAAAATGGAGGAAAAGAAAAACCCCACAGTATCTTTTCGTTTCACAATTTTGATACCGGTCTACAATGAAGAGGAAAACATCTATGCCCTCGAAGACAAACTGCGACAATATTTGCCACACGCTGCTTTTCCTACCGCTGTTTTATTCATAAACGACGGATCAAATGACAATAGCATGCAACGGATCAGGGAGGTCTGTTCCAGAAACGATTCGTTTTACTATTTGGATCTCAAAAACAACGGCGGATTGAGTGCCGCGCTGAAAGCAGGGATAGACCATGTCTGCTCCGAGTATGTCGGATACATGGATGCAGATTTGCAGACCGATCCGGAAGATTTCAACCTGTTGTTGCAGGAGATTGCCGATTATGAAATCGTCACCGGCATCAGAACCAACCGGAAAGATTCATTCTTCAAAAAGCTGCAATCAAAGATTGCCAACAGTTACCGGAACATGATGACGGGCGACGGGGTATCAGACACAGGCTGCCCGTTGAAAGTGATGCATACCGATGCCGCCAGACGCATTCCGTTCTTCAATGGAATGCATCGGTTTCTGCCGGCTTTGATCCTGCTTCAGAACGGGAGAGTGAAACAGATCCCTGTACGCCACTACCCCCGGAACGCCGGCACCTCGAAATATCACTTATGGAACCGGTTGTCGGGCCCTTTCATCGATTGCTTCGCCTACCGATGGATGAAGAAACGGGCAATCAACTACCAAATCAACGAGCACAACCTCGGGTAAGGCATGCAGTCAACGAATATCTGGGTATTTGCAGTGGGGTTTCTGGCGCAAATCTTCTTTTCCGCCCGCATCCTTTACCAGTGGATCGCTACCGAGAAAGCCGGCAGGATCCTCTCACCTCCGGCATTCTGGATCCTGAGCATACTGGGATCCTACCTGCTATTCATCTACGGGGTGCTGCGAGATGATTTCGCCATCATTCTGGGACAGTTCATATCCTACTACATCTACCTGTGGAACCTGCGGATGCAGGGAGTATGGAAAAAAATCGCGGTATTGATCCGTGCGGTCCTGCTGTTGACCCCTCTGGCAGCCATAGGCATCATGCTGGGTGATCTGGCCGGTTTCACCGACACCTTTTTCAATAACAAGGATGTACCCCTCTGGTTGTTGCTGTTCGGCTCGGCAGGGCAGTTGATTTTTTCCCTGCGGTTTATCTATCAGTTTATCTATTCTGCGGCACATCATAAATCGGAACTTCCAATCGGTTTTTGGATCATCAGCCTCTCCGGCTCCACCATGATCATCGCCTACGCACTGTTCCGACTTGATCCGGTCCTGATATTAGGCCAGGCATTCGGGTTTATTGCTTACAGCCGCAACATTATGATCGGTCTAAAAAACAAGCATTCATTATGAAGAAGTCTCACCTCTTTCTTATCTGGTTTGTCGCCCTGTTGCCCATCCTGCTGATGCGCGACTTCACCCCTTCCAATGAGCTGCGTTACCTGAACATCGTGGATGAGGCGCTTCAGAACGGTAACATCTTCACCTTCACCAACCAGGGGGAGTTGTATGCGGATAAGCCACCCCTTCATTTCTGGCTGATGATGGCAGGGAAGAGGATACTGGGAGCACACCGGATGTGGTACTATGCCCTGCTCTCCATCATCCCCGCACTGGTCATCATCGCAACCATGACCCGCTGGATGCGCCGCCAGCAGGGTACAGACGAAACAACGACCTCGCTGATGCTGATGACCACCGGACTCTTTATTGGTGTGGGAATCATCGTCCGAATGGATATGCTGATGACCATGTTCATCGTGTTGTCGCTTTACACCTTTTATCAGATGTACCAGGGAGAGAAGCTGAAACGCAACAGCCTGCTGTTTCCCCTGTACATCTTCCTGGCACTCTTCTCCAAAGGGCCACTGGGAATCCTGATTCCATTTGTCTCGACCCTGGTCTTTCTGGCATATAAAAAGAAGCTTTCGGATTTCCCCCGTTACTGGGGCTGGAAAAGCCTGGCGATCCTCCTCACGGGATGCCTGATCTGGTTTACAGGAGTTTACCTGGAGGGGGGCAGTGAGTATATCCACAACCTGCTCTTCCGGCAGACGGTGGGACGAGGCATCAATGCCTTCCACCATAAAGAACCTTTCTACTACTACGCCATCAGCAGCTGGTACGTACTGGCTCCCTGGTCGCTCCTCTCCATCGGAATATTCGTCGTCTCCCTTTATCAAAAGAAAATCAGGAGCGATCTGGAACAGTTTTTTGCCATCACCGTGCTCTCCTCCTTCATCCTGCTGTCGATAATCAGCGCCAAACTGGCCATTTACTCCCTGCCGGTGATCCCGTTCCTCATTTGCCTCACACTTCTGCTGCTTCCGAAGTTTCATAGCGGCAACAGGTGGATCGCACTCTCCCTGGCCATACCGGCCATCATCTTGATTCTCTCGCTGCCTGCAGTCATCCTGCTCAGTGGTTCCGAAGAGATGCACTACCTGGGAATTCCACTCATTTATGCCAGTACAGGGATTCTGTCGCTCACGGGAGTGGTGACGATCTACCAGCTCTATAAAAAGAGCAGCGTTGTCGCAGCCATCCGGAGCATGTCACTGGGTATTCTGCTCTCCATCTTCATTGCCGGCTGGTCGATGCCGCAGCTCAACCCCTATCTCGGATGGAGGGAACTGTGTGAGAAAGCCACGGCTCTTTCGGAGGAACACGGGGTGGACGAATTCTGGGTCCACCGTATCTCCCGTGCCGAGAACATGGATGTTTACCTCGGAAAAGATATCATCAAGGTAGAGAAAGAGGAGATACTGCGACCATCTGCAGAAAAGAAGCTCTTACTGCTGCCGACCAAAGTGATTCAACGTGATTCAGAGATCCGCAGGGCTATTCAGGACAAGGAGCAGTACCGGATCGGAGACCATACAATTGTAATTTTCCCATGAGACAAGAAATGAAAATAGTGGTTACAGGTGCTGCGGGATTCATAGGCTTTCACGTGGTGCAGGCCTTGTTACAGCAGGGATATCCGGTGGTGGGAATCGATGTCATCAACAGCTACTATGACGTGCGTTTGAAGTACGCCCGTCTGAGTGAAACAGGGATTGCCGAAGAACGGATCGAGCCCGGCAAGGCCGTGCAAAGCAGCATCTACCCCTCCTATCGCTTTGTCAAAATGGATCTGAACGACCGGGAGGAGCTGTCGTCGCTCTTTCAACAAGAGCGGTTCACACATGTGATTCACCTGGCTGCACAGGCAGGGGTCAGATACTCCCTTGAAAACCCCTATGCCTACATTGATGCCAACATCTACGGATTCATGAACCTGCTTGAAGCATGCCGGCACCATCCTGTTGAGCACCTGCTGTATGCCAGCTCCAGCAGTGTGTATGGCGCGAACAGGCAGATACCCTACAGGGAGTCAGACCCAACAGACCATCCTGTCAGCCTCTACGCGGCAACAAAGAAAGCCAACGAACTGATGGCATATACCTACGCACACCTGTACCGGGTTCCCAGCACCGGCATTCGTTTTTTCACGGTCTATGGTCCCTGGGGACGACCCGACATGGCTCCCTCCCTTTTCATGTCTTCCGTGCTGAATGGAGAAACCATCCGACTGTTCAACCATGGTGAGATGGAACGCGATTTCACATACATCGGTGATATAGTGGAGGGACTCCTGCAGATTCTTCCTGTTCCGCCCTCGGGTAACCCTCCACATGCGATTTACAACATGGGTTGCTCCTCACCCGTTAAGATACTCGATTTCCTGTCTGTCATTGAACAAATCACAGGCAAAAAAGCCAGGGTAAAAATGACCGGGATGCAGCCGGGCGATGTGACAGCCACCTTTGCCGACACAACACTGCTGCAGAAGAATTTCAATTACCAACCCTCCACACCCATCCAAACCGGCCTGGCCTATTTTTATGAGTGGTTCATTGACTTTTATTCCCAGGTGCAATAAGAAAAGAATATAAGTGTGATGGGACGGTTCTTTTTCACGCTGCCGGCTGCGGAAACCACCGACGGGTGTTGTTGGCGATCCTCACCAGCATCAACATCACCGGCACCTCCACCAGCACACCCACCGTGGTGGCCAGCGCGGCACCCGATTCCATTCCAAAGAGCGAGATGGCTACTGCCACCGCCAGCTCGAAGAAGTTGCTGGCACCAATCATGCCGGCAGGAGCGGCCACGTCGTGCGGCAGCTTCCACACCTTGGCCCATCCGTAGGCGACAAAGAAGATCAGCACCGTCTGTATGATCAGCGGGATGGCGATCAGCAGGATATGAAGCGGGTTCTGCAGGATGGTATCGCCCTGAAAGGAGAAGAGGATGATCAGGGTGAGCAACAATCCCCCCACAGTGATGTTGTTGAATTTTTGAATAAAGATATTGTTGAAGTAGTCAATCCCCCGCCTTTTGACTACGTAGATACGGGTAAGCATACCGGCCAGCAAGGGCACCACCACGAAGAGCACCACCGAGAGGAAGAGCGTATCCCAGGGGATCGCGATCCCACCGATGCCGAGCAGCAATCCCACGATCGGCACGTAGGCCACCAGGATGATCAGGTCATTCAGCGCCACCTGTACCAGGGTATAGGCAGCATCCCCTTTTGTAAGGTGGCTCCACACGAACACCATGGCGGTACAGGGCGCGGCACCCAGCAGCACCGCACCGGCAAGGTACTGGTCGGCCAGCTCAGCGGAAATGAGCGATTTGAACAGCACGAAAAAGAAGAACCAGGCGATGGCGAACATCGTAAACGGCTTGATCAGCCAATTGGTCACCCCGGTGATCAGGATACCCTTTGGTTTTCTTCCCACGTTCTTCACGCTGTTGAAATCAACCTTCAGCATCATGGGGTAGATCATCAGCCAGATCAGGATAGCCACCGGGATAGAGACATTGGCATACTCAAACCGATGGAGAGTGGCCGGAACAGAGGGGATGTATTGACCGATCAGGATTCCCACCACTATGCAGACGGCCACCCAGAGGGTGAGAGTTCGTTCAAAAAAACTGATGCCCTGACTTTTCGCTTTCATTGGATCTCTTGCTGATAAAACTGGGTGAAACCTTCTTTGATCTCATCTCTGATGCGGCGGAACTCACTCAGTACGAACTCATCGCTGCCGGTCACCTTTGCTGGGTCCTCGAAACCGATATGAAGACGTTTCTTCACCTTCCCGGTAAAAACGGGGCAGTTCTCATTGGCATCGCCACAAACGGTGATCACATAGTCCCACGCTTCGTGGATATACGCATCCACCTTGGTGGGGCGGTGGCTGCTGATATCGAGACCTACCTCTTCCATCACTTTCACCGCCAGGGGATGCACCTCCGGTGCGGGGTTGGTGCCTGCGGAGCGAACCTCCAAACGTGTATCGAACGATTGCAGAAAAGCTTGTGCCATCTGGCTGCGGCAGCTGTTGCCGGTACATAAAATCAAAATCTTCATCTTGCTGTAATTTAATTGTTTTTCGTCGTGCCCATCACCCCGCGGATCACCAGCATGTGATAACCTGGCTACATGATCAATAAAGCCACCCAGCAGCGCCCGCGCCGCCGCCCAGTTCTCCTGGTTGATGCAATACCTGACGGTAGGGGGTGTAAATTCACCCTGTATCAGCCCCGCCTCTTTCAACTCGTTCAGGTGCTGCGAGAGGGTACTCTTGGCTACCGGGATCACCTCCGACATATCGCCGTGGTAACAGCAGCTCTGACTGGCCAGCATCTGTAAAATGGCGATGCGCACCGGGTGTCCCAGCGCCTTGGCGATGCGCGCAAGCTGTATCTGATCATCAGTAAAAGGGTCTTTAGACATATTGACTTCGATAATTTTGGTTGACTGAATCGCACACAGTCCACAAATATACGAATAGATCGGCAATTCGCAAATATACGAACGGTTTTTTTACTGCATGACACCGCACACCGGGTTAAAGATCACAGCTACCGGACTCAATTCCATCTGTTCAGCAAGCTTTTCCCATGCTCCCCTACCACCCGAAAAGCAGCGGAAAAAGGAAGGTGACCAGCAGCGTCCACAAGGCGTAGACAGGCAAATAGCGGGCAAGGGTGAGCTCCACCCGCCGGATCTCTTTCCTTTTGAAAAGCACCTGAAAGAGGTCGACTGTCATAAGGATCAGGTTGACCAGTATCAGCAGGTTGGCACCCAGCACCGCTGTACGGTTGGGGGTAAAGCCATACTCACCAAGCCGGTAGAGGATGGCCGACAAGGCAATCAGGTCGATCACCAAAGTGACAAGGGAAAGCAAAAAGAGGATCCACTCGCTAAACCGCTGCCCTTTGCGGTGTGACATGCCGGTGACCGTGAAAACAATGATCGCCATCACCCCCAGCAGCATCAGATTGAATATCAGCAGGAACTCCCGGTCGGAATAGGGATCCTTCCCGGTTGCCACAATCGCGACCAAAAAGATCAGGAGTGTGAACAGCACCAGGGGACTGAATATCGCGGCGATGACCGGCGCTATCTTGTTGGTCAGCGTGGGATAGCTCCGAACGATGTAGGTGGCCACGATGGGGGCTGCCACCAGGCCAACCAGCGCCACGTTTTCCATGTAGAGATCCTCTATGTTCATATCGATGGCGGAGAAGAGGCCGATTGTTATACCGGAGAAGATGGCTCCCGCGATCAGGATGAGCGCCGTCAGGATGGCCAGGTCGCCGTTGTAGCGGATGTAACCGATCCGCCGTGCAGTATCTTTCCGGTCGAACCCGATAAATACAAGCCCATAGAAACACCAGAGCATCAACGGTAAATGGATGTAGGCGAGCACAACCGTATCGCTCCCCTTCGCCGGCGGCAACAGGTTGATATAGAGTGCCGACAACGCGAACACCAATAACACAACGACCCCCTGCAACCAATTTTTATCTTTACCTGCAAGGAAAAGGTAGAGCGACAGCCCGGCAAAAACGATGATGCCGATATGCTTCGCGTAAAAGGTCTCCTCATCGGGATCAAAGCCCGCCAGCAGGGGTATCTTCACCAGCAGGGCGGCGAGCAGGCAGCCCGCCAGCATCGGCAGCAGTTCATTCCGTTCTGCCTTCCAACTCTTTTCTGTCTCCATAATTGTGTAAGATAAATGATGTCTGTTTTGTTTGTAAAAAACGACTCAGTCTGCACCGGACCCGAGTAAAGTTTATGCTTGCAACAATCTTTCAATTGCATGGATATGTTTCCTGAATGCCATTTAGAAGAACTTTATTTTAGCATAGGAGATCAGAACGGGTAACCGATGGCGAAGTGAAAAGCGAAGTCGCGGCTGAAGTTGGGCTTGAAAATCGTCCAGCGGGAACCTTTCGCGAGTGCGGGGTTGTGTGCTTTCATCCCGCCGTCCACACGAATCAGCAGGAAATTGAGGTCGAACCGTACACCCAGACCATAAGCCACAGCCAGCTCCTTGTAGAAGTTGTTCCACTCGAACAGACCACCCGGCTGTTCGCTATACTCCCTTATGGTCCAGATATTCCCAGCATCCACGAAGCCAGCCAGCTCGATCAGACGATTAAGCTTGCGACGGTACTCCACACTGAAGTCCAGCTTCACATCACCTACTCTTCGTCCAAAGTCGGAGAGGGTGGTGTCGTTGTTATAGGATCCAGGTCCCAGGGTGCGGGTGCTCCAGCCCCTCACGCTGTTGGCGCCCCCACCGAAGTAACGCTTCTCGAAGGGCAGAATGGTGGAATTGCCGTAGGGATAGGCAACACCTACCGCCAGATGCGCTGCCACCGTGCGCTTGTCATCGATGGGGTAGAAGGGGGAGAAGTCGATGTCCCCCTTTACATACTCCGCGTAGGGAATCTTGAAGAACTCATAAAAACCACTGCTGTTCTGTTCACCTCCTCCCAGACCTGTGACAAGATGGGGCAGCCACCCCGCTACCTCCAGACCGCTGCGAATGCGGAAGGGAAACTTAGGCATGGCACGACGACTGATGCGGTTGTAGTTGGTATAGGTGAGGTTGTAGGATGTGCGCACAATCAGCTGCTCATCGTAGCTGTAGCGCAGGATAGGGTTGGCCTCCTCGCTCATGTAGAGCTCCTTGAATCGTTTTGATGACCAGGGCATCCGCACGTAGGTTACGCCCATAGGCTCCATCACGTGAAGCAGTTTCCAATCCATGGAGGACCACTGGAAACGGGTGGAGAGGTTGAAGAACTGACGGAAGTATTCGGGTCGCTTCTGGAAGTTGGCGCCCACAGCAAACTCGGTAGAAGCTGAAGGCAGATCCTGAAGGCGGTTCAGCATCCAGGGAAGCAACAGCTGAGGAATGGAGAGGAACACTTCGGCACCATACTCGTAGTAGCTGTTATCCAGCAAGTCGAGGCTGTCACTGGGCCGAATAAATTCGTAGGCAGCATTGAGCCGCACCCGGAAAGTCTCTCCGCCCCTGAAGAAATTGCGGTGTTCGTAGGTGATGTTGCTGGCCACCCCCAGGTCGCCTGCCGAGTTGGTGCCATCCACCCCCAACTGCATATAGTGAAGGTTCCCCGGGTAGAGCGTAATGCGCGAATCAATCAGGCTGGAGTCGTTCCGTTCAGCCCGCTGCAGGTTGATGGCTGTCTGGTTCACCGGTCCCAGGCCATTGAGGGAGGAGTAGGTACGTTCCACGATCCGGTCGGAATAGAGCCTGCCGGGGCGGAGAAAAGTGTTGTAATATACAGCCCTGGGTAACAGGAACGGTTCTTTATCCGAGATGATGCGCAACCCACGGAAGAGGGTGGTGTCGAGCTGATGAGAGGCGGTAGAATCACGCAGGAGCTCTTCATTTACACCGTTGATTACCGTCACCTCACCAATGCTGTACTGTTTGTGCTGTGTACTGTCGGAAGGGTTGTTCAACGCCAGCGTTACATCTACCTGATGGTCACCCACGGTAGTGTCGGCAAGAAAATAAAAGTCATCTTTCACTAAGTCATAATACCCCCTGTTGCGCAAGAGGGTGGTCAGGTTCTCCCTACCCGCATCCAACACGGACAGATCGAAGAGATCACCCTCTCTGATGATCTCCGGTCGGCGTACATTCTGAAGAATGTGATGGATAGTGGTATCAGCCGAGCGGATGGTATCACGGATAGAGCGTATTCGGTGTGGTTCATGGCCGGTGACCTCGTAGGTCACATTGACCTTTTTATGAAGCCTCTCTATCGTGGTGTCCACCTCAGCACTGAGATACCCCTTGTTATTGAGATGAAGCCGTATCTGCTCTGCTGATATCTCAGTCAACTGTTCATTGAATAACACCGGTGGCTCACCGAAGCGGAGCAGTTGACGGTTGATCCAGGTGGAGTCGTTGTCCACGATGTTGTACATGTGCAACTTGACCTTGCCGATCACCGGCATCGAAGAATTGGGACGCTGCCGCAGGTAGGGTTTCAAGGCAGAGCCACCAATACCGTTCACATCCGACTCTATCTTCACCTTGTTCAACAGGTAACTTCCGTCGGGCACTTTTTTGGTCACATCGCATGCCACTAATAAAAGAGAAAGTATGATGATTAGATATTTACCCATAACACAACGCTATTCGTTCTCCTCCTTTCTTCTGATCACACGAAAATCGAACAGATCACGGATCGATCGTGCCTCCTTGGTCACCACCACACCTACCCCCTGTGTAGTGGGCGTACGCCGGTAGAAGCGTTCATTGGCACGATTAAATGCCCGGATCATAAACCAGTTGTTGATGTCATACTCCAATTCAAACTCACCCATAAAAGCTTGCTGGCTGGCCAGCATGCTGTTGTCGCCGTAGCTGAGATTTGTGGTGATGCGCAGCCGGTCATCGAGCAGACGGGTGGAGACATCAACCCCCATCCGCACGTTATCGAGCGAGCCATCCATCGATTCCAGGCTGGTGCTGATGGCCCAGTTGTCGCTGAGGGCACTGGCAAAGAGGGCATCCAGTCCCCTTGACAGCGTGCTGGCGGCGAAACTGCTGAACACGGATGATCCGAAGTTCATATCCGGTGATCCTTCCGAGGGGATAAAGCTGCCGGTAGTGGCCAGGTAGGCAAACTGAAGGATTTTCGTTTCTTCCGTATTGATAAAGCTGTTCACACGTTGCTGAATGTCGTTGGAGCTCTCCGGCAGCTCGATATCATATTGCAGATCCATCGCCTCCAGGTTACCCGATATGTGGAGCAGCGCATTCACTGGCACACGCGTGTTGGCCAATTCGGTGGTAAATGTGGGGCTGAGCGCCGCCAGGTCCGCTTTTACCGGCAGGTAGGCGGTGATGTTAAACTGTGTGTTAAGCGGATTGCCCTCCATGGTGAGTTTACTTCCCTTGCGGATGTTGAAGTCGATGGTACGGAGGTTCTGCAGGTTGTAGTGGAACTTGCCACTGTTGATTTCATAGTCACCATAGAGTCGCACAGGGGGAGTGGATTTGGAGTTAAACTCCACGTTCACCTCACCCTCGCCACTCACCTCCAGGGCGTTTCCAGTGGTTGGGTCGAGTACCACCGCAGCCACCAACATGGGGGAGAGGTTGACCGTGGCGCGCATCACGATGGGAATGCCGGATGAAAGACCGGATTTGGGTTTCTCTTCAACGTTTCTTTTCAGGAAAGCAAGTGAATCATTCTCCTGCGGAGTGTTGATATAAACGATACCGCTGTACTCAGTGGCACGGGCAGTCTGGGGCAATACCACTGTCACCTCCGAACGGCTGGTACTGGAAATATTACCACTGCCATAGATTCCTGCCGATGAACCGTTCACGTTGAGATCACCTGAAAGACGCAGGTTGCCGTAAACCATCAGATCGGATCTTTTCTCGTTGTTGAGCAACATAAAGTCGTTCATCCGAATAGAGGCGTTAAAGGCCATCCCTCCGAAGTTGGAGTGCGACAGGGTGAGGTTAACCGTTGCGGTACGGTTGTTCTGGTCGCGTATCACCAGGTTATGCAATCCCACGTTGTCGGGGTTGATATTGATGGTATCAGAAACGGAATAGGCAACATTGGTGAATGCCACTTTCATCTCTCCCCTCTCTATACCAAGCCAGCCGCGGGTAACAGGTGCCGAGGGTTTACCTGTAATGGCAATCTCTGAGTGAATGGCACCCGACATTTCACTGAAGATATTGGTGGTCAGGGGTTGAATGGCTTTCAGGTCGAACCCCTGAATGCGGAGGCTGACATCCATTGGCAGTGGACTCTTTCCTCCCAGTGGAATGTAACCGGTGATGTCCAGCAGATGCTTCTCCTGATCAACCAGGTAAGCGTTCAGGTCAAGGCCTGAGTAGAGGTTGTCCCAGTTGCCCTCGATGGTAAAAGTACCGATGGTATCGTTGTAAACCGTGATATCTTCAATCCGCAGATCCTCCGTATGCACCATCGGGCTCTCCAGCATCTGTCGCACATAGATATCACCGTTGATGGAGCCGTTGATACCTGATATATTGAATGCAGAGAGTATGTTAGCAAGCTCGGTGTTGTTGAAGAATACCCGAACATAGTCGGCTTCACTTTTGGAGGCCACACCCTCAATACCCAGCAACAACATCTCCCCCTCCCTCAATCCGAAATTTTCGATGCGAATCCTCTCTTTGCGATAGGAGATGGCAGCATCGTTAAAACTCACCTGCTTCCCGTTGAAAATCAAACTGGTGGGGTGGATGCGAATATCGGAAGCCAGTTGATTGACTGTATCACGCATGAAATCCATGGAGATCCGTATCTCTCCCTCTGCGCTGGTCTTTCCCTGTTCCATATCTAAAAAGATATGGTTATCCAGCTTGTCCTCTGCCGCATCGCTATCAAGTTGAACATTGATAAAACCGTTATCCTGTACCAGGTAGCTGTTCACATTCAATCCAATTCCGTTTGAGACTGTCGTCTGCAAGTCCAGCCTCGTCTCCCGGATGTCACTGTTGCCCATCATCAATCGTGGCAGATAACCTTCTATTCGCAGCGGAAGATCAGCGCTGAAATCCACCTCCCCTTTCAGTGTTGCATCTTCCACATTGTAAGCTGGTAATCCGAAAGCGTAAGAGAGATCTTCGGTGTTTTTCAGAAGAATATTCAATTCGAATCTGTTGATTCCTGCCGCTTCTTGCTCCGGTGCGGCAATCAGCGAGGGCAGATGCCGGTGCAACGCCTGCATCAGCTCTTTACCGATGGTAGAGAAATAGTAATCACCGCTCATCTCTGCCTCGAGAAAAGAGGAGTAAATCTGCAGCTTCTTCCCCTCACCGCTGTCGGCCAATGCCTGCAGGTAGATGGGGCCGGGGTTGTAAATAAAATTGCTGTCCACCAGCGAGATGTTATCAACCACCAGACTGCCGGTCATCTCGTCGAGGGTGCCTCCTGTCAGCTCACCGTCGATGGTGAGGCTCACCCTCGGGTCTTTCCAGTGCTCCATCATGATAAATGGGCGCAGGTCAAGCTGATTGACGCTTCCCTCCACATCGAAGTGCATCTCCTCACCAAAGGTGATGGCGCCCATCAGATCCAGACCATTCCGTTCACCCTCGCTTCTGATCTCTGCTGTGACATTTTTGCCGCTATAGGTTCCATCAAAATTGATATCTCTGTACTGATACCCCTTGTAGAAAGCTGACAGGATGCTCCCCTCCGCATCGACGGTGACCAGCGACGGCTCAATTGTCAGTTTCACATCGCTTTCGAGAGAGGCATCTCCAAGACCGGTTTTCTCTCCCAGGATATTGGCCAAACGAATCTGATCAGCCATTACCGGTCCCTCGAAAGTCATCATCTTAAACCGGTTGCGGATTGATCCCCTGCCGTTCAGTGTCACATCCCCCTGCCCGGTCACCACGGAACCATCGTAACGGAAGCTATTTAATCTGCCACTGGCCGCCATCCGGAGTCGCATATCGCCCAATGCCACCAGTTGCGGTGGCGAAGCATAAGCGGGTGGTCCAATCCGGATAAATGACTCCAGGTCTCCCTGTGAAACAGCAAGATCACGAATGTTCACTTCCAGGTTGCTCTGCTCAAAATTGCGGAAATCATCGATCATACCGGTAAGGTCGATGTGGGTATCCTCACCGTATTGGAACGTGAAGAGACCGAGAGAAATCTGCGGGATTGCTCCTTCAGCATCGATCTCGAATGAGATTGGTTTGTAGAGATGAGAGAGCCGGGAAGTGAAAAGGGCGATATCCTGCGGATCGCTCCTCCCGCTCTGCGCTTTCACGGCAAAAGCTTTGCTCTCCCGGTCGAAGAAAGCATCAGACACCTCAAGTTCTGTGTTGTTGATTTGAAGCTGCAGTTCATCACTCACAATTCTTGTCCCTTTCCCCTCCAGTGAAGTTTTCAGGTTATAGAGCGTTAATCCGGCATTCTCTTCGGTAAACCCTAACAGTGTGATCTCTGCCTGCATCTTTTCGATGCTTTCAAAATCGGCGTTGCCCCTGAAGTTGAAATGGTGCAGGTCAATATGGTTGACATTGAACTGACCCGGTGTGCGGGGGGCAGAATCGACATGATAGTGCAGAGATGCATCCTGAAGCAACAGCTCCTCAGCTGTGATCCGCCACTTACTCTTTTCCACTTGTGTGGTATCTTTTTCGGTCGCAAAAGCATCAATCAGGAACTGAAAATTAAATGGTTCATCTGGTGAGGCACGGTGAACGTGTGCCACCAGATTCTCCAGTCCTGCTTTCTTCACATAGACCCTCTTTTTCAGCAGCTCCAATGCATGAATGCGCACGTCGATTCTGTCGGCATAGAGCAGTGTATCCTGCTGACGATCCTCCAGATAGAGGCCTTTAAGTTCCACCGTGTTAAACAATTTGATGCGGATCCCTGCCAGTGAGGCCTCCGTACCGATTATCGGTTTCAGCTTGTCGATGGCGATGTCGGCTGCCCTCTTCTGGAGAGCAGGAAGACTCAATGCGATGTAGAGTATGATATTTACCAATATGATACTTACAACGATGATCGCGAGTATGCGGGCTATCTTTTTTACCAATGTAGCGGAACCAGCAGGGGTTCAAATTTGATTTAATTTCTGATGCAATGATACAAAAAAATGACTAATAACACTTTGGTTCAGCGCTATTTTTAACCTATTTACAGGCTTCTTTCATCTTTTTCCATAACAGGGAGCTGTCGCCATAACTCAGGAAGCGATACCCCTCCCGCAAAGCATAGTCATAGATCTTCCTCCAATCCTCACCCACAAAGGCAGCAATCAGCAGCAACAAGGTGCTCTGGGGCTGGTGAAAATTGGTCATGAGCGCATCGGGATAGTGGAAGCTGTAACCCGGTACGATGATGATCTGTGTGTCCGCCACCAGACGCTTCTCACCGGTCCGGTCCAGATAGAGAAGGATGTTTTGCAACGCATCGGCAGGAGTGATTGCTTTCTCCTCCTCGTAGGGTTCCCACTGTCTCACGGTCAGTTCGTGGGGCTGCAGATCGGGTTGGTCCTGCAGCTTCCTGCCAATATAATAGAGGCTCTCCACGGTCCGCAGTGAGGTGGTACCCACCACGATCAGCTTTCCCTGATGATGAAGCAGCTTCTCGATGGTCTCCCGCTCTACCGAGATAAACTCGGTATGCATCTCATGGTCGGCAATGATCTCGCTCTTCACCGGACGAAAGGTGCCGGCACCCACGTGTAGTGTCACCTCTGCGATCGCTACGCCCCTGGCATGCAATCTTTCCATCACCCGTGGTGTGAAGTGAAGACCAGCTGTGGGCGCGGCCACTGATCCCTCGATACGGGAGTAAACGGTTTGGTAGGTGACCTCATCCTGCACTTCAGAGGGTCGGTTCAGGTAGGGAGGGATGGGCAGTTGTCCCGCAGCCTCCAGCAGCTCGGAGAAAGTGAAGCGATCGTCATCCCAGCTGAAACGAATCTCCGTTTCAGAGCCCTGGCGGCTTACCCTTTCGGCTTGCAGTGTCACCTCCCCTTTATCGGTCGGAACTTTCATCACCAGAGGTTCCTCTCTCCATCGCCTGGCATTGCCGGTCATGCAGTGCCAGGAGCAGGACTGGCGTTGCTGGAAGTTGTCGGCATAATCAGCCGGAGAGGAGGGTGTGAGGCAGAAGATCTCTATGCGTGCTCCACCCGGTTTATAGAAGAGAAGACGGGCATGGATCACCCGGGTATTGTTGAACAGTAACAGGCTCCCCTCCGGAAGCTGTTGGGGAAGATCGATGAAGTGAGCAGATTGAATCTCCCCCTCATCATACAACAACAGTTTGGAGGCATCCCGTTGCGGGAGTGGATACCTGGCTATCTTTTCTTCGGGAAGGTGGTAATGAAAGCGGGATATGGACAGGTGGGCAATCTCCTCTTTTTTCATTTTTTATTATCGCAAAAAGGATTTTTCGGTTTTATTAATGCATTTATTCTGCAAAATTAGTCATCTTTGCAACAGCTAACAAATATAACACACCCCAATCGGACATTTCCCTCCGGAAAATATTGGCCTTAGGTGTAAACAGGAAAATCAGACGAATGAACAAATTATCGGTAGGTGATAAGGTACGGTTTCTCAACACCGTGGGGGGCGGCACCGTCAAAGGCTTTCTAAACAAACAGCTGGCGATGGTGGAGGACGAGCATGGCTTCGACGTGCCGGTGCTCATCACCGAGTGCGTGGTGGTGGAAGCGGCAGGCAATGAAAAGTTGGGGCAGGTGTCCGAAAACGATGAGCTTACATCAAAGGAACAACCCCCACAGGAAAAACCGGAAGCGAAAGTCACCGCGACAGAGATCCCCGAGGAGACACGCGAAGGTGAAAAGATCACCACCTGTCTGGCTTTCCTCCCCACCGATGTGAAGAATCTTTCCACCACCGGTTACGAATGTTACTTCGTGAACGACAGTAACTACTGGCTCTTCTTCAACTACATGAGCCGTGAAAACAACAGTTGGAAGAGCCGCTACAGTGGCAGCGTGGAACCCAATACCAAGATCTTCCTCGAAGAGATCGGCAAGGAACAGCTGAACGAGTTGGAGAAGGTGTCGGTGCAGTTCATCGCTTTCAAACAGAACAAACCCTACCGGTTCAAGAACCCCTGCTCGGTAGAGCTGCGTATCGACACGGTGAAGTTCTTCAAGCTGCACAGCTTCCGTGAGAACGACTATTTCGATGAAGATGCGCTCCTCTACTACATCATGCGCAGCGATCAGCCTGAACGGGAGCTGCTGGTCTCGGCAGGAGAGATTGAAAGAGCACTCAGGGAGAAAGAGTCTCCCGAGAGACGTCCCCGCATGCAACGGATCGCGAAGAGAGAAAAGGATGCGGTCATTGAAGTAGATCTTCACATCGGTCAGCTGCTGGATACCACAGCCGGGATGAGCAATGCCGATGTACTGGATTACCAGCTTCAGAAATTCAACGAGGTGATGTCCGAAAACCTGCGTAACAAGAACCAAAAAATCGTTTTCATTCATGGCAAGGGGGATGGTGTACTGAAAAAAGCGATCCTGGATGAATTGAAAAAGAAGTATCGCTCCTGTTATTCACAGGATGCCTCTTTCCAGGAATATGGTTATGGTGCGACCATGGTCACCATCAAGTAAAACAACAATCACAAATATGAAGAAAACGATTTTTATGCTCAGTGTGATGATCCTCCTGACTGGTTGTGACATCATGAATAAGATTGGGGGAGCTTATCAACTATCCCAGAGTGAGTACCGCTATCGGTCGATCGACAACATACAGCTCTCCGGACTCAATTTGGGTGATGCCTCCGGCATCTCGCTCTCCAACCTGGCTACCATCGCCACCATTCTCTCGGGTGGCTCCGGGATGCAGACCATCCCTTTCAGCATGACCCTCAACATGGATGTCACCAATCCTAACACCTCTGCTGCTTTTCTCGATGCACTCGATTACGCCATCCAGATCAATGAGATGGAGTTTGTGGAGGGGAAGATGGATATCCCCGTCCGTATTGAACCGGGAGAGACCAAGGTGATTGGGGTACCCATCAGCGTGGACCTGAAGAGCCTGATGAACCGTTACTCGCAGGAGCGGGTCACCAGCGAGATGAGTGGCTTCCTGGGCATCACACCCAATGAGACATCGGTGTCGGTGAAGCTTTGGCCCAAATTCTACGTCGGGAAAACACTGGTGAAAGTGCCGGCACCCATACCGGTGATCTTTAACTTCGGAGGTAAATAGAGCTGGCAATCAGGCAATGGAGACATGCGGCAGCTCCCCGAAGAGGATGCGCGCCCGGCAGGCAACACCTTTGTCACGCGTCACAATCTGAAAATAATGATCACCGGCAGCTTTCTCCTGCCGGTAAACCTGACCGCTGTCCCCAAACATAATCTCTTTCAGAAAATTGATCTCGAAACGACGGATATGGTGTCCGCTGTAATAATCCAGTGAGAAGCAGTCGGAGAGCCATTGTACATAATTGAGGCTGTTGGCATGACTGTTGATATCGATGTCACTATATTTCACCTGAAACTGATTGGAAACCTCTCCCTCGATATGATCGATGCGTCCCGGCTCACCAATGGGCGTTGACTCATCCACCACAAAACGTTGCATCCCCGGCAGCGTGTCAAGCAATACACTGCGTCGTGTATCCATGTCGATCACCGCCCAGGAGGAGGCGGCATGTCCGATCACCTCTCCCGCAGCACTGAACAGCCGGAAGTTACGGTTGGTGAAAGTGGTGCCAATTTTCTCAATCCAGGTATCAATGGTAAGGGAATCGCTCTCATCCGGCATCCGCTCCATGTCGATCACCAAACGCGAGAGCACCCAGGTGAAGTTGCAGTTCTGCAACTCCAGCAGACCAAATCCATTCTCTTCGGCATTGCGGCTGGCGGTGATCAGCACGAAATTGGTCAGCGAGCTGAGCGATACCTTGCGACGGAAATCAATGTCCTGTGCCTCTATCTCGTAACGGTAGCTTTTCTTTGCACTCATTCTTTCTCTTGTTGATCTGCAAAAGTACACAATTTATCCTGCAGCGAGCAACAATCACGACTCAATTTGCGGTATTGTGCAGGAGTGTTTTTATCGCTATCTTTGTATCAAACGTGCAACAGAAACCGGTCAGGGAGCGCAGGCGAGGGAACACCTTCACCCATTCACAGAAAGACATGGTGCAGAGGCTGAACATGCCGGGGGTCTCCTTTTTATGCCTTGCATATACTTTTAGAGCAACATGGTCGTTATATGATGGTATTACGTAATCAACCAACTGTTAAAAGAAAATGATAGATTATATCAAAGGAGCGGTAGCTGATCTGACACCCGCCGCTGTGACGATTGAGTGCAATGGCATCGGGTACCAAATGCATATCTCCCTCAACACCTTTGCCGCCATCAATGGCAGAACGGAGACCAGGCTCTACGTCTATGAGTCGATCCGTGAGGATGCCCACCTGCTGTTCGGTTTTGCAGAAAAGCATGAACGGGAGCTGTTTCTGCACCTGATCAGCGTCTCAGGTGTGGGGCCCGGCACGGCCAGGATGATTCTCTCCTCCCTGAGCTCGCGCGAGTTGGAGAGCGTGATCGCCTCGGGCGATGCTGCACAGCTTCAGTCGGTAAAAGGAATCGGTGCCAAAACGGCCCAACGAATCATCGTGGATCTGAAAGATAAGATTCGTTTCAGCGACGAAAGCGGGACCGTATCGTCACCCATGAAAGAGGGTCTCACCGCCACCGGTCAGGCTGCAGTCTCTGCACTGGTAATGCTGGGTTTTGTACAAACGGCCTCACAAAAGGTGATTGCCAAAATTATCAGGGAAGATCCTACCCTGCCGGTTGAAGGATTGATCAAGGAAGCATTGAAGAGACTTTAACAGTTTTAGGTTACGTAATACGCATTTTTGGTTACAAAAATCGTACAGGCCTGTGTGCTCTTTGAACAGATCTTATTTATTCCTTGTGCTTACGTTTCTGTTTGTTATGAACGGGACGCAGCCTCTCCCGGCCCAGCAGCAACAGGTGGGAGTACATACCGTAGTGCGGTACGATCCCGGCACAGCGCTTTACATTTTTGAGAGGAGGATTGGAGATCATCTGATTGAGACGCCCATCACCATGACGCGAAAGGAGTACATGGCCTATCGCCTGCGAAAGATGCAGGGCGACCAATTCAGAGAACGTTACAGAGAGCGTGCAGACAGCAGCACTGCATCCTACCCCACTTTTACAATATCCGGACTGCAGAGAGAAAAAAAACCACCCACAACACTGTTCGGAGCGGGAGGAGTGCAGCTCTCCACCCAGGGATCACTCGAGATCTCTGCCGGCTTGAAAAGAGATGTGACAGACAATCCCACACTCCCATTGCGTGCACGCAAGCGCACCATCTTCAACTTTGACCAGCAGATACAACTCAACCTGAGCGCAACAGTTGGGGAGAAGATCAATTTCGATGTCAACTACGACACCGAAGCCACTTTCGACTACCGTAGCAAGGAGCTCAAACTGGCATATCAGGGGGATGAAGATCAGATCATCCGCAACATCGAGGCGGGTAATGTAGAGATGACCACCTCCAATCCACTGATTGATGGCGGTGCTGCACTGTTCGGCATCAAAGCAGACCTGCAGTTCGGGAAACTGCAGGTAAACACGCTCTTCTCCAGGCAGCAGTCGGAGGTGCAGACCATTCACAGCAGCGGCAGCAGACAGATCACGCCCTTCTCATTCAGTGCCGATAACTACGAAGAAAACAGGCACTTCTTCCTTGCCTATTGGTTTCGCTACAACTACAACCATGCAATGAGCAGCCTGCCCTATGTAGGATCACCCATTTCAATCACCCGTATCGAGGTGTGGGTTACCAACCGACGGGGGGATTACAGTCAGGTGAGGAACATTGTTGCGTTGGCCGATCTGGGAGAGCATCACACCATTCATAACCCCAGATGGCAACCAATGGGAGCGGAGGAGATTCCATACAACCGGGGCAACACGCTCTATGATGAACTGACCACCACCTATGCCGGGATTAGAGACATCCGTCAGGGGATGACACTGTTACCGGGAGATGTGGTGAGCGGCACTGATTATGAAAAGCTGGAAAATGCCAGACTGCTCTCGCCTTCTGAGTACAGCTACCATCCCCAGCTGGGGTACCTCTCCCTGAACATGCCGCTGCAACCTGACGAGGTGCTGGCAGTAGCTTTCGAGTACAACTATGGGGGAGAGGTCTATCAGGTGGGTGAATTCTCAGCCGATATCGGCATGGAAAATAGTCAGGATGCACTTTTTCTGAAACTGCTGAAACCCGTCTCGCTCTCCCCCTCATCACCTGTGTGGGATTTGATGATGAAAAACATTTACTCGCTGGGATATGGTGCCTACAACCTTGAAGCAGATCACTTCCGTCTCGAGATCACCCGTCAGAGTGACTCTGCCGGCGTCTATCTGAGCTATCTCCCCGGTAGCGGTATCGATGATGAGCTGCTCCTGCGGGTGATGCAGCTCGACAGGTTAAATGAGCGGCAAGACCCCTACCCTGACGGTATCTTCGATTTCCTGGAGGGATATACGGTTGATACCCAGCAGGGCAGAATCATCTTCCCGGTGACCGAACCGTTCGGTTCCCACCTGAAGGAGAGGATAAAAAATGAAACCGTCGCCGCACGCTATCTCTTTCAGGAGCTGTATGACTCCACGCGGACTGTGGCCCGTCAACTCGCTGAAAAGAATAAATATCGCATCAGCGGTGAGTACCGGGCTGCATCGGAGGCTGTGATCAGCCTCAATGCGATGAACGTGGCACGTGGTTCGGTGAAGGTAACCGCCGGTGGTATCACCCTCACGGAAGGGATCGACTACACCGTGGATTATCTCTCGGGTAGCGTCACCATCTTAAATCAATCCCTACTGGATGCAGGTACGCCGTTGAGTGTAACCCTGGAGGAGCAGACATTCTCACAGATGCAACGCAAGACACTGATGGGTGTGAACCTCCTCTACAATCTCTCCAGCGATCTTTCGCTGGGCGCCACGCTGATGCATTATACAGAGAAACCGCTGACCGTGAAGACCGCTTTTGGTGAGGAGGCAACCAGGAACCTGCTGTGGGGATCCAACCTGAGCTGGAAAAGAGAATCGGTTGCGTTGACAAACCTGCTCAACCTGCTCCCTTTCACCAATGCTACCGCACCTTCACAGCTCACAGCAGAGCTGGCTTTTGCACAGATGATACCGGGTCACTATAGCAGTCAGCATGCAGGAGGGTATTCCTATCTGGATGATTTCGAATCGACGACCTCTGTGATCGACCTTCGCAATCCCTATGCCTGGTCACTTGCCGCCACGCCCATCGACAACAGTGCGACCTCACTCTTTCCGGAGGGAGCACTCACCAATCAGATTGAAAACGGAAAAAACCGGGCACTGCTATCCTGGTACCACATCGATGGCATCTTCACCCGTAAGAACTCCTCCCTGACGCCCACCCACATCAGAAATGATCCGGATCAACTCTCCGACCACCGGGTGCGTGAGATCTATGAACGGGAGATCTTCCCGGAAAGAGATCTTCTCTATGGACAACCGGCTACCATACCGGTACTCAACCTCTCTTACTACCCCAACGAGAGAGGGCCTTATAACCTTGACAGAGAAGTAGATCGTGATGGTTATCTGCTGAACCCATCCAGCCGCTGGGGTGGCATTACCCGCCAGCTGGAGACAAGCGATTTTGAGGCAGCCAATATTGAATATATTGAATTCTGGCTGATGGATCCCTTTGCAGGAGACACGCTGGCAAATTTAGCCGGTGGCGATCTCTACTTTCACCTGGGTGAGATCTCTGAAGATGTGCTGCGTGACGGAAAGAAATTCTTCGAGAACGGTCTTCCAACCAACAGCGACAGCAGTGCCGTGGAACAAACCATCTGGGGTCTCACCCCCCGGTACCAGTCCAGCCTCTATGGCTTTGATAACTCGCTGGGTGCGGAGGCCCGCCGGTTACAGGATGTGGGTCTGAATGGTCTCAACAGTGAACAGGAGAAACAATTCCCCACCTACGCGCAATATCTGGAGGAGCTGCAACCACGACTCTCGGATGCAACGCTCGCTCGGATGCGCGAAGATGCCCACTCACCGATCAACGACCCAGCGGGTGACCGCTTCCGTCATTACCGTGGTGAGGAGCAGGACCGGCGCCAGCTAACCATCCTGGAACGTTACAAATACTACAACGGGACGGAAGGTAACTCCCAGGCACCCGAGAACGACGACGGTTATCACACTGCATCACGCAACACGCCCGATGTGGAGGATATCGATCGGGACAACACACTCAATGATCAGGAACGTTACTACAGCTATCATGTCTCATTGCGCCCTGAGGAGATGCAACCAGGCTTCAACCACATAGCTGACAAGAGAGAGGTGAGCGTGTCGCTGCGCAATGGTCGACAGGAGAAAGTGACCTGGTACCTCTTTAGAATCCCGATCAGCGATTACCAGTTGAAGATTGGCAACATCGAGGGGTTTCACAACATCCGCTTTATGCGAATGTTGCTTACCGGCTTCAGGCAACCTCAAGTTTTTCGTTTTGCCACGCTGGGACTGGTACGCAGTGAATGGCGCACCTACAATAGTGACCTGACCACAGGCGGCAGCCAGACAGGTAGCGGTCAGCTCTCCATCACTGCGGTCAATATCGAGGAGAACGGCAACAGAACACCGGTCAACTATGTCATGCCACCTGGTGTGACACGTGTGATAGACCCCAGTCAGCCCCAACTCCGACAAGAGAATGAGCAGGCACTGTCCCTCAAAGTGGAGCAGCTGGAAGCGGGCGACAGCCGCGCCATCTACAAGGGTGCCATGCATGACCTGCGTCGTTACAAGCGGCTGCAAATGTTTGTACATGCCGAACAGCCGAAGGAAGATGCGGGCAGGCTGCAGGATGGTGATCTCTCCCTCTTCCTGCGGATTGGCTCCGACTACCGCAACAATTACTACGAAGTAGCGCTTCCTCTTTATCTGACACCTGAGGGACACTACAGCACTTACATCAACGCTGACAGAGAAAAGGTCTGGCCGGCAGCGAACAGGATTGATCTCCCGCTGGAGCTGTTCACCCAGCTCAAGCTCAAGCGAGATAGATTGCTGAAAGAGGGCGAACAATCAGGCTCCTACACCCCTTACAGTGAAGCCGATCCCGATCAAACGGAGCGACGGCTTACCATCACCGGCAACCCGTCGCTGGCGGAGATCAAGGTGATGATGATCGGCATCCGGAACAACAGCGCTGTAACCCGCTCGGGAGAGGTATGGGTGAACGAGATGCGATTGAGCGAGTTCGATGAAAAAGGAGGGTGGGCTGCACAGGGAAACATTGGATTATCGTTATCAGATATCGGCACAATACAGCTCTCCGCCAGGAGAGAGACAGCCGGGTTCGGGTCGCTGAGCCAGGGCTTGCAACAACGCCGCAACAACGACTTCTCATCGGTCAGCCTCACTCTCAACCTGGATCTGGGTCGTTTTCTGCCACGAAAAGCCAGGATCACAGCACCTCTCTTCTACGCATACAGTAACAACCTGGAGACCCCTCTTTATGATCCCTTTAACAGTGATATCCTTCTATCTGAATCAATAGAGCAGATGACCCTTCACTCCGAAAGAGACTCTGTTCAGCGCATCGCTCAGACCAAAACGTCGTACCGAAACATCAGCCTGAACAACCTGAAGATGAATATCCGAAGTGCAAACCCGATGCCTTACGATCCGGCAAACTTCACATTTTCCTACTCAGGGAACTTACAACAACAAAGAAACCCGGAAGTCGAATATGCCACAGAAAGTAATCAGCGTTTGCAGCTAGTTTACTCCTACTCACCCCTGATAAAACCGTGGGAACCTTTTCGTTTCCTGAAAGAGAATGAGCGCAACACCTCTCTCGGCACTCTCCAAATCCGCTACCTCCCCGACCAGATCAGTCTCAGTCACCAAATAGACCGTAACTACAGCGAGCGACAGCTGCGCAACCTGAATAGCTATGCAGCAGGTGAGACTGAAAGCCAAACAGCTTATCTCAGTTACAGTCATAACTTCTACTGGGACCGACAGCTCAACCTCTCCTGGAATCTGACACCTCACCTGAATATCTCCTTTCGCTCCGGCACGCTGGCTGAGATCGAAGAGCCATACCTACAGGTAAACAAATCAATCAACCGGGACGACTATGAGATTTGGAAAGATTCAGTGATGCTCAGCTTGCGCGAGCTGGGCCGACCGCTCAGGTATGATCAGACAGCTGATGCAAGTTACAAGCTCCCCTTTGAGGTGATTCCTTTTCTGGACTGGATCAGCAGCAGCGCGGCTTATCACGCACAATACCGGTGGGAGCGCGGTGCAACAATCGAAGATAAAGAGATTGGCAATCAGCTGCAAAACGATCTCTCCTTCACGCTCAACAGCCGCTTTAACCTGCCACGTCTGTACCAAAAATTGCCGTCGGTGAGGATGTCATCCACCCTCTCACAACTCTTGAGGATGATCCGACAAATTAACCTCAATATCGGATACAAAACACGCACCAACCTTCCAGGTTATCTCCCGATGAGCGGTGATCTGTTCGGACAAAAAAGAGTGAAAGGGGTATTGCTGCCCGGCTTACCCTTCGCTTTCGGTGCAGATGGAGGAAGAGCCTTCGTGGAAGAGGCACTGGCCGCACAACGACTGGTGATCAATCAGGAGCACATCACTCCAGCCATTTTCAACCGTACCAGAAATGTGCGGATCGAGACCGCTCTTGAACCAGTCGCCGGCATTCGCATCGACCTCCACGCGCTCCGTGAGGAGAACCACCGCAGCGAATATCAATACATGTTTGAAGGTATTCCCGAGATCCAGGGCGGCAGTTTTGCCATCAGCACCATCTCTCTCTTCTCGGCATTTGAAAGAGGTGATGCCAACCAGCAATATTACTCTGCAACCTTTCGCCGGTTTCTGGAGAACAGATCTGTAGTGGCGAGTCGCATCAGAGATCAATATGCAGGTAAACAATATCCGCAGCAGGGGTTTCTTCAGAATAGTCCACTGGCGGGAGAGACATTCTCCATGAACAACGGCGATGTGAAGATGAATGCTTCCGATGTACTTATCCCTGCATTTCTGGCTGCCTACACCGGTAAGAATGAGCATACAATCGCACTCACCCCTTTTCCTTCCCTCTCATCGATGATGCCCAACTGGAACCTCTCAATCAATCTGACCACCATGATGCCGGCGTTGCGCCAACAACTGGCCGAACTGATGATCACCCACAGTTACCTCTCGCAATACCGGATTGGCTCTTACCAAACACATCTCAGCTGGGTAGGAACAGAACAACATGATATGGGGTTCATCCGTGACGCGGTAACCGGTGACCCACTCCCCTCTTCTCCCTATCACATTCAATCCATCAACATCATGGAGAGTTTCAATCCACTGTTCGAGTTGCGCGCATCATTTCATAACAACATGAACCTGACACTACGAATGAATCGCACACGTTCACTCAACCTGGCAATTTCTTCACTTCAGGTGATGGAGATGCATGACAACGACCTGGTTATCGGAGCCGGTTACCGCTTTCCCGATTTTGGCCGTCTCATCGGCATCAGGAGATCATCTCCTGAACGGTATCGCGTGTCACCCCTGTTGCAGCAGGCTCCAAATGAGACACCAGGAAAAAATGAATCAACCTTTCGGAGCGATCTCACGCTTCGCCTCGATATCTCCATGAAAAAGACAGAGACACTCATCAGAAGAATCGAAGAGGAGACCACTCAACCGGCGAGTGGCATTCAAACCAGCACCATTCGCTTCTCGGCCGATTATGCGGTAAGCAGGCTTCTCACCCTGCGTGCCTTTTATGACCGCATGATCCATAAACCGCTGGTCTCTTCACTCTCCTCAGCTACTACCAACAGCAATGCAGGCATCGCCCTGCGCCTCAACTTCCGCTGACCGGGAGCAATTGCCAGGTTAAATAAATTTAATATCAGGGTGTCATGCAGCTTATTCTCTTAATAAATGTTGAGATCCGCCTAAAATTCGTATTTTTTTAATTTTAAGAGGATATGTTAAACAAAAAAGCGGTTTATTTGTTAAATAATAAGGCAAAAAAAAGTGATCTTTGAAATAAAAAAACAATTTAAAGGAGGTAAGGAATTATAGCATATGAAAAAATCAACTATCTGGTTGCTTGCCATTGTGATGTTCACGGCTTTTTTCGCATTGCTGTTTCTTCAGGTCAGGTACATGAGAACCAGCCTCGCTATCCGCACTCAACAGTTCGACGAGCTGGTGAACCGGAGTCTCTACAATGTGATGAGAGATTTGGAGATGGACCAAACACGCGAATACCTGGAAGAGGATATGATTGAATCGGAAAACAGATATTCACGGTATAATCAACCACAGAGTTCACAGGAGATCATCAGGGAGCAGACAGCCATCTCCCACCCCGATGAAAACAGATCGGGCATCGAGTTGAATCCCTCGGAACGATCAATCATGCCGGAAACGGAGCGTGAGCAGGCACTGCTCTCACCCAACCAGGGTGCCAGCACCATCTCCAAGACGCAATATGACATGCAACAATCGCTCTCGAAGCGTTACCTGCACGAGCGGTCACTGCTCTATGAAGTGATCTTCAAGATCCTGAGTCGCTCAAGCGACGAACCGATTGAGGAACGGATCGATTTCAATAAGCTGGAACAGTATATCCGCCACGAGCTCTCCTACAATGGTTTGAATGTGCCATTTAGCTTTCAGGTGGTGAATTACAACAATCAGGTGGTTTATGCTTCGCCCGGCTTTTCTACGAAGCAGCGGGATGCCATCTACACGCAGATCTTGTTCCCCAATGATCCGCCGGCGAAGTTAAACCAGTTGAAAGTGTACTTCCCCACCAAGAGGGATTATGTATATAGTGAAATGACCTTTTTCATCCCGTCGCTGATCTTTACTTTCATCCTGTTGATTACCTTTATCTTCACAGTGGTATCACTATTCCGACAAAAGCGTTTGTCTGAAATGAAGAATGATTTCATCAACAATATGACGCACGAGCTGAAGACACCCGTCTCCACCATCTCGCTTGCATCACAGATGCTCAAGGATGAGTCTATCCTGAAATCGCCCGAAGTATTTAAACATGTCACCGGCGTGATTTACGATGAGACAAAACGATTGAGTTTTCAGGTGGAAAAGGTACTGCAAATGTCGCTCTTCGACAAGCAAAAGACCACACTGAAGATGAAAGAGATAGATGCAAACGATCTGGTGGTGACAGTGGCCAACACGCATGCACTGAAAGTAGAGAGGCTGGAGGGCACACTCGATATTGACCTGCAGGCAGAGAATTCAACCATCAGAGTGGATGAGATGCATTTCACCAACGTGCTGTTCAACATCCTGGACAATGCACTGAAATACCGAAAGAAAGATGTGCCGCCGGAATTGATGATCCGCACCCGCAACGAGGGGAACAAGCTGATCATCTCTATAGAGGACAATGGCATCGGTATGAGAAAAGAGGATGCGAAGAAAGTATTTGAACGTTTTTACCGCGTACCGACCGGCAACCGCCACGATGTGAAAGGCTTCGGGCTGGGGCTGGCCTACGTGAAGAAGATTGTAACAGACATGAACGGCACCATTCGTGCCGAGAGTGAATTGGGAAAAGGAACCAAATTTATCATTAGTTTACCCGTAATAACAGAAAATTGATATGGAAGAGAAATTAAAAATTTTTTTATGTGAAGATGATGAGAACCTGGGCATGTTGCTCAGGGAGTATCTTCAGGCAAAAGGTTTTGACACCGACCTGTTCCCCGATGGGGAGGCCGGGTTCAAGGGATTCGTAAAGACCAAGTATGACCTTTGCATAGTGGATGTGATGATGCCAAAGAAAGATGGTGTCACACTGGTCAAAGAGATCAGAACCATCAATACGGAGATCCCGGTTATTTTCCTTACTGCCAAAAACATGAAGGAGGACATACTGGATGGATTCAAAGCTGGCGCCGATGATTATATCACCAAGCCATTCAGCATGGAGGAGTTGGTATTGCGTATTGAAGCGATTATTCGTCGCGTCAAGGGAAAGAAAAGCAAGGAGCAGCAGGTTTACAACTTTGGCACCATGACCTTCGATACACAGAAGCAGATCCTCACCATTGGCGATGAACAAACCAAGCTTACTACCAAGGAATCAGAGCTGCTCTCACTGCTCTGTGCCCATGCCAATGACATCCTGGAACGCAACCATGCGCTGAAACAGATATGGGAGGAGGATACCTACTTCAATGCCCGAAGCATGGATGTCTATATTACCAAACTGCGTAAGCTGCTTAAGCCAGAGCCCAACATTGAGATCATCAACATCCATGGGAAAGGTTACAAGCTGATCGTACCCACCGATGAGAATAAGAACAACGAACAGTAACACCACAATTTTCATTCTTCATTTCGAGCCGCCTTCATCGTAAGGCGGCTCGTTTTTTATAGGGGATATTCGCATCTACGGTTTCAATTTTTTAGGTAACAAATTCGTAACATATAAATTAAATAGCTACATTTGTGTCAGGATAGAAAAATCATTTAAAAGAGACCGAGATGAGCTCAACAAAAACAAACATGGCTAAGTCGCTCAGACTAATTTCCACCGATCGCCAAAGAACCAACATCCTCCGTGCATGGGAACAGAAATCGATTGCCTACCTGGTACAAAAAATTCCTTCCTGGATCTCTTCCGATGGTCTCACGGCCATCGGTTCATTCGGCAACCTGATGGTAGCTGCCAGTTTCGTGATGGGTGCCTATCTGGGGCGCAACTGGTTGCTGCTCTCCCTGCTGGGCTTCTTTATCAATTGGTTCGGCGATTCACTTGACGGACGGATGGCTTACTATCGCAGCAGACCACGTAAATGGTACGGCTTCTCCCTCGATGTGACGGTCGACTGGATTGGTACCATCCTGATTGGGTTGGGATTCACCATCTATGCCCCGGGAGCATGGAAATATGTCGGATTCATTTTCGTCGTTCTCTACGGATGGGAGATGATTACAGCACAACTGCGCTATAAGATTGGAGGACAATATTCCATCGACTCCGGCATCTTTGGCCCCACCGAGGTACGACTGCTCCTGGCAGCCATTATTACTGTTGAGGTGTTTCTGCCGGGAACGATTCAATATCTGGCCTCTGTGGCCGCTCTCTTCCTGCTGATATCCAATTTTACCGAGACAAGAAAGCTGTTAATCCTGGCCGATGCACGCGACAAGGAGGATCGAATGGCAAAAGAAAAAGAAAAGGAACAACAGTCCCACCGCAAGGAAAATGCCTGAACTTCCGGATGATCATTTTGTCTAAAATTGTTACCTTTGCAGAAAAGAGGAACAATGACACATTCAATGACTGGGTATGGCAGAGCAATTGCAGAGCTGCCGGACAAGAGGATCACAATAGAGATAAGGTCTTTAAACAGCAAACAGTTTGATCTCTCGGTACGCATCCCCTCGGTTTACCGGGAGAAAGAGATGGTCCTGCGCAACATGCTCATGCGACACCTGGAACGGGGTAAGGTAGATCTGACGATGAACGTCGATCTGATCTCCCGCGATGTGACATCGAAGATCGATCCCAATGTAGTACAACAATACCACCGGGAGCTGAGCTCCCTGGCCACAGCTATGGGCGTGGCCCTTCCGGCCGACTGGTTATCGCTATTGCTTCGATTGCCGGATGTGATGAGGCAGGAAAACGAAACCGTCAGCGAGGAGGAGTGGCAATGCATCGAAAAGGCGATTGAGGAAGCCCTGGAGGAGCTGATAGGTTTCCGTCGGCAGGAGGGTGAGATGCTTCAGCAGGTGCTGACAGGTAAGATAGAGGCAATCCGCTCGTTGCTGGCAGCTGTGGAACCTTTCGAGGTTGAACGGACGGGAAAAATCAAAAGCCGTCTCTATGAAGCACTGGCCACCCTGGAAGGGGTAGAGCCGGATCGCAACCGACTGGAGCAGGAGATGATATACTATCTGGAGAAGCTCGATGTAAACGAAGAGAAGACCCGCCTGGCTCACCATCTCGATTATTTCATTGAGACCCTTCGCGAGGGTACCTCACAAGGCAAAAAACTAGGATTCATTGCCCAGGAGATCGGTCGTGAGATCAATACCCTCGGTTCCAAATCCAATCAGTCGGGAATGCAGCGCATCGTGGTAGAGATGAAAGATGAGCTGGAACAGATCAAGGAACAGATTTTAAACGTATTGTAACCAACAGGCAACTACGGGTGTGTATTGGTTGCAGCATATTCAGACAGAATGGCGAAACTGATTATCTTCTCTGCACCCTCCGGGGCTGGCAAGTCAACCCTGATTCGCTACCTGCTGTCGCAGGGACTGAATCTCCGGTTTTCGGTCTCTGCTACCAGCCGTGAGCCACGAGGCGAAGAACAAAACGGCAGAGAGTATTATTTCCTCACTCCTGAAGAATTCAGGCAACGTATTGCACGCAATGAGTTTCTTGAATATGAAGAGGTCTATGCCGACAAGTTCTATGGTACCCTCAAATGCGAGGTGGACCGCATACTTGCGGAAGGGAGCAATGTGGTCTTCGATGTGGATTGTGTGGGGGGACTCAATATCAAAAAAATTTATGGTGAACAGGCACTGAGTATCTTTATCATGCCTCCTTCAGTGGAGGTATTGCGTGAACGGCTCGAGAAAAGAGGAACCGATGCCCCTGAAGTAATTGAAAACAGGCTGGCCAAGGCGGAGTATGAGATGAGCTTCGCTCCACAGTTTGATGTGACAATCTGCAATGACGACTTCGACCGGGCCAAGGATGAGATATTGAAGCTGGTAACCAATTTTATAAAGGAGAAGTGATGTGGCGTAAAAATATTTCCCTGCTGTTTGCTCTCCTGCTGCCATTGATGGCGTTGAATGCGACCACCGTGGAGAAGGAGACCCTGCTGTTTGCAGTGAAAGAGGGTGTGGAGCTGAAGATGGATCTCTACCGGAGCGACTCCGCCTCAATCCTGCCCCAACCCTGCCTTATCTTTGTCTTTGGCGGCGGGTTCAAAGAGGGCAGCAGAAACGAAGAGAGCTACCTGCCCTACTACCACTATTTCGCGGAAAGAGGATTCACCGTGGCCGCCATCGATTACCGGCTGGGGATGAAAGGGGAGAAGGCACCCGGGATACTCAACTACAAGCCTCTGCTCAACGCGATCCATCTGGCTGTGGAAGATCTCTATGCCGCTACCAGCTACCTGTTGGAGCATGCTACCGAATTGCATATCGACTCATCACGCTTCATCATCAGTGGATCAAGTGCCGGAGCCATCACGGTACTCCAGGCCGACTACATGAAGCAGAACAATCATCTGCTTGCGAAAGAGTTGCCTGAAACATTCCGTTACGCCGGAGTCATCTCTTTTGCCGGTGGCATTTTTAGCAGCGAAGGGTTGCCATCTTACCACAAACATCCCGCCCCCACCCTCTTCTTTCACGGTACAGCCGACCGACTGGTGCCTTACAACAAAACAGGATTGTTCCAGCTGGGAATGTATGGCAGCCGGCAGTTGGTGAAACGCTTTCGTCAGGAGCGCTATCCTTTCACTTTCTACAGTATCGGGGATATGGGACACGAGGTGGCTGATTACCCGATGCAGGAGTATCTGCCCGAGATCGAACAGTTTATCAATGATCTGGTGCTCGACCGCAAGCAGTGGATGACCGAGATATATCACAAGGATCTGCTTCGACAATCAGACAACAGCACCACACCTGCAAACTACTATAACTGACATGCAGAAGTATTTGGAAAAATATCTGCTCCCGGTGGCCATGTTACTGGGCATCGCCTTTCATCGGCAACTCTCCATTCTCTCCCCCATCATCCCCTGGTTGCTGGCATTCATGCTCTTCATCACTTACAGCCGTGTTCGTTGGGCAGACATACAACTTACCCGCTTTCATTACATATTGCTGGCGATCCAGTACGGCGGAAGTGCACTCATCTACCTGGTGCTGCACCCCTTCAACGAAGTGCTGGCACAAGCTGCAATGATCTGCGTGTTGACCGCCACGGCCACCTCGGCACCGGTGGTTGCCGGCATCCTGGGTGGCAGCATCTCGATGACGGCAGCCTACGCCATTGTGAGCAACCTCTCGGTGGCATTTATTGCACCAATCTTCCTCTCATTGGTAGGAGAAAGTGGTGAGAGCGTCTCATTTGGCACCACTTTCTGGCACATCCTGCTCAGTGTGATGCCCATCCTGGTAGGGCCATTCCTGGCGACACTCATCATCCGCAAGAGCGCACCGGCACTCCACCGGAAGATCTATTCCGCACAGATCCTATCCTTCTATCTATGGGCTGCCGCACTCACCATTGTGATCGGGAACGTAACGCAATATGTAAAGATGCAGGATGATGGCAACTATACCCTGGAGGCGGTCATCGCTGTTGTCTCATTACTGATCTGCCTGGCACAATTCTTCTTCGGTAGAAAAATTGGTCGTCACTTTGGTCGTACAGTGGCAGGGGGACAGAGCCTGGGACAGAAGAACACGGTACTGGCCATCTGGCTCACTCAGACCTACCTCAACCCACTTGCCACCCTGGGGCCGGGTTTGTATGTGCTCTGGCAGAACCTGGTCAACTCCTGGCAGATATGGAAGAAGCAAAAAGAGGTCTTCAAGAGCCATCTCTGAGCAGGTTGATCAACAGCGTCTGCCACTCACGATATCCTCCATCACCCTGTTGGTACGGGCAGCTGTGATACCGCTACTCACCGGGAACGCTCCCTTACCGTTGAGGTAGTTTACAATGCTCTCAATAAGATAGTACTGGATATTCTCCGGATTCTCCTCAATGTACTCCTTCAGGCCTTCAGAAGTCTCCACCCGAATGGGGGTGAACATGAAAGTGGAGCAGGTGAGCTTGCCCCGTGTGCCTGTGAAGACAATCTGGTCGGTGGCTCCATGAGGCGGAGCGACAAAGCTCCAGTTGCCACTGCCGGGTACTCCCGAATGGAAACGGAATGCCGCCGTGACGCTATCCTCCACTTCATACAACCCTCCAACATTGGCAGTGAAACCGGCAGCACTGCTGATCTCCCCCAGCAGAAAATCGAGCAGGTCCAGTTGGTGAGAAGCAAGATCGTAAAAATAACCGGCACCGGCAATCTCTTTCATCACCCGCCAGGGCAGATGATCGCGATCATAATCATGCTGGTAGGGAGGGTTGGCAAAACGAATCTCAACGGTAGAGAGCTCACCCAGGGTACCCTCGCTGATCAGCTGCTTCACCCGCAGGAAATAGGGTAGCGTACGTCGGTAATAGGCGACGAACAGAGGCATACCGGTCTCCTGTGAGACACGATTCATCTCCAGACACTCCTCCCAGGTGGTTGCCATAGGCTTCTCCACATAGACAGGCTTGCCAGCTCTCATGGCGGCTATGGCATATTCCGCGTGAGACCCGGGAGGGGTGGCCACATAGACCGCATTCACCTGCGGGTCATGGATCAACGCCTCCGCATTGTCATACCAGGCTCCAATGCCATGTCGCGCTGCATACTCCTTTGCTTTCACACCATCGCGCCGCATCACCGCGACCACTTCCGATCCCGCTGCTTTTTGGAATGCAGGACCACTTTTCTTTTCTGTTACGGCTCCACAGCCGATAAAACCCCATTTTACCATGATAATAAGTTTATTACA
>WOYT01000033.1 GCA_011620695.1 Proteiniphilum sp. | reverse complement strand
TTTGACGCGTTGTCCTCACTCTCCGCAGGGAATGGCAATTTTGCCGTGACGGTCGACGCCACGGGTTTGCAGACCTTCCCGGAGATCTATGCCGAAGGGGTGCCCCTCGGCACGCAATCGCAGTGGGGATGGCACAGCTTTCCCAACGTAGAGAACTTCACCATCGAAGAGACGCTGAAAAACTACAACTTCAGGGGTTGGGATGAACCCTATGCGGTGCAGTTCAATGAGCCGGGCAGAAGTCAGGATGCCGCCGATTATTTCAGGGTTAACCCGCACCGCCTGCATCTGGGTTACGTGGGACTGGAGCTGACCGACCGGGAGGGTAATAAGGTGCTGCCAGGTCAAATCACCGGGCTAAACCAGGAACTGGATCTCTGGGAGGGGGTCATTTACAGCCGTTTCAAGGTCGGAGCTGACTCCGCCTCCGTGAAGACGGCCGTACACCCCGACAAGGATCGGTTGGCTGTTTCGCTTCAGTCACCCCTCATCGGCAAGGGGTTGCTGCAGGTGAACCTGCGCTTTCCCTATCCCACGGGGGGACATACCGACGATGCTACCGACTGGAGTTCGCCGGAGAAGCATCAGACCGAAATTGTTGCTCAGGATGAGCACTCTTTCGTGCTGAAAAGAACACTCGACTCAACCGTCTATTATGTCGCTCTCCAGTTTGAGGGCGAGGCAACCCTCACTGAGAAAGAGGCCCATTACTTTGTACTCACACCCGGGAGCAACTCGTTTGCCTTTACCTGCACCTTTACAGAGGAGTTACCGGAAACAGATGTTGCACCCGTGCAAGAGTCGTTCGATGCCTCATCGGATTACTGGACTGCTTTCTGGCAAAATGGCGGTGCGGTCGATTTTTCAAAATGTACCGATGAGCGGGCAGCAGAGCTGGAACGGCGCGTGGTGCTCTCGCAATACCTGATGGCCATCCAGTCGGCAGGCATCTATCCCCCGCAGGAGACAGGTCTGACCTACAACAGCTGGTACGGCAAGTTCCATCTCGAGATGCACTGGTGGCATGCCGCTCATTTTGCCTTGTGGAACAGAGCGGAGCTGCTCGAGAGAAGCATGGACTGGTATGCCACTGCCTATCCCAAGGCCAAGGCCATTGCCGGGCGTCAACAGTTTGAAGGTGCCCGCTGGATGAAAATGACCGATCCCTCGGCAACGGAAGCTCCCTCGAAAGTAGGTTCGTTCCTGATCTGGCAGCAACCTCATTTCATCTATATGGCTGAGTTGATTTACCGCAACAAGCCCACACAGGAAGTGCTCGAAAAATATGGCTTCCTGGTGGAAGAGACTGCCCGCTTTATGGCGTCGTTTGCCACCTACGATGAGTCGGAAGGGCGCTATGTGCTCAAAGGCATTATCCCGGCACAGGAGACACTGCGCGCTTCCGAGACGATCAACCCTCCCCTTGAACTTTCTTATTGGTACTATGCCTTGTCTGTAGCACAACAGTGGAGAGAGCGCATGGGAAAAAAGCGCGACATGCAGTGGGATGAGGTAATCGACAAGCTCTCGCCGCTGGCCTACAATTCCGACGGCCTCTACCTGGCATCGGAGGATGCTACCGACACTTACAGGGATATCCGCTTCACCTCCGACCATCCCGCGGTACTGGGTGCTTTGGGAATGTTGCCCGAATGCAAGCTGGTGCGCCGCGAAACCATGCAGCATACACTCAATTGGATCTGGGACAACTGGAACTGGGATAAAACCTGGGGATGGGACTACCCGATGACTGCCATGTGTGCTGCCCGCCTGGGTGATCCGGAGAAAGCGGTGGGAGCCTTGCTGATGGATAAACGGACCAATACCTACCTGGTGAACGGTCACAACTATCAGGATGCGCGGCTGCGTGTCTATCTTCCCGGTAACGGGGGACTGCTCACTGCCGTGGCGATGATGTGCGCCGGCTGGGACGGAAACGAAGTGGAAAACCCCGGATTTCCGAAGAATGGGAAATGGAATGTACAGTGGGAGGATCTGGCTCCCATGCCCTGATGATTTATTGAACCGGGAATAATAGCTCCGGCCATTGTGGCAGAGCTGCCCGGAAAAAACTGTTATCTATGAGAATACCCGTTTCATTGTTGCTGCTCTTTACCGTTTTCGCCACTGCGATGTCACAATCACCCGGTTACTGGCATGACCGGGAGCGGCAACTGAGATATACACCCGAGGGAGAGGATTTCGTGATCGTGAACGGCGACCGGAAGTTTAACCGGGCCCTGTACGGTACCAACACTGCTTTCAGGATCGAAACCGGTGATCTGCCCGAATTCGGACTCTTCATGCCACACATGGGTGGAAACATCCAGATGGGGGTCCTCTCCGGAGAGAAGAGCCTCTGGCTCAATGACGCGGAATATGTGAAATCGATCTACAGGGCCGGCAGCCGTATCTATGAGATCAAGGATCCAATGCTGGGTGCCGGTAAGCTGACGATCACTGCTCTGGCACTGGCAGATGCCGAAGGGATCATCCTGCAAGTAGAGGCAAACGATATTCCTGAGGATGTCTCGCTGGTCACCCTTTATGGTGGAGCCAGCAACCGTCGTTTCTCCCGTAACGGCGATCTGGGTGTGGATGATCCCGATGCGTTCGCACTCAAGGCGGAGGCCTGTGAGGGCAATCAGTTTGTGATCCAAAACGAATCTTTTCGACTGACTTATGGGGAGGGAACCAGGGGTGGTCCCCTCCATAACAGTGGTCTCTTTTCAAAAGGAACCAGACTGAAGCTGGGCTCACCCTACAGCCTCAACACCGTTTCTGCCCTTACCCGATCCAGCGCGACCAACAACAGGCCACTCCTGGTTGCCCAGTCACCTCTCTCAGGTGAAGATGTTTATCTCGTGATCAAGGCTGACGACGGTGAGGTGCTCACCCAGGCAATGCTGCCATTCCTCTTTGAAAAAGCAGAACAGAAACGAAGAGAGATTGCCGGCGCCGTGAAGATCAATACACCCGATCCCTGGTTCAATACATTGGGAGGAGTGCTCAGCATCGCAGCCGACGGCATCTGGGATGAGGAGACTGCTGTATGGCAGCATGGTGCGATAGGCTGGCGCATGCCGCTCAACGGCTGGCGAGCCGCCTACACCGGCGATGCCATTGGGTGGCACGACCGTGCCAGAAAGCATTTCAACGGCTATGCAGCCTCGCAGGTGACCAACGTGGAGCCGGTGATCCCACATCCAACGCAGGACACCCTGCTGAACCTGACCAGGGCCGAGAAGAGGTGGGGCACACAGATGTACAGCAACGGATACATCTGCCGCAACCCCCGCAACAACAACCAGATGCACCACTATGACATGAACCTGGTCTATATTGATGAACTCTTGTGGCACTTCAACTGGACAGGTGACATGGCGTATGTGAAGGAGATGTGGCCGGTACTGCAGCGTCACCTGGAGTGGGAGAAACGCAACTACGACCCCAATGATGACGGTCTCTATGACGCCTATGCCTGTATCTGGGCCAGCGATGCATTGCAGTATAACAGCGGCTCGGTCACCTACTCCTCTGCCTACAACTACCGGGCCAACAGCATGGCAGCCATGATTGCAGAGAAAATCGGTGAGGACCCGAAGCCTTACAAAGAGGAGGCGGAGAAGATACTGAAAGCGATCAACTCCACGCTCTGGCTTCCTCACAAAGGGTGGTGGGCCGAGTACAAAGATCTGATGGGAGAGCAGATGATCCATCCCATGGCGGGGATCTGGACTGTGTACCATGCCATCGATTCCGGGATCCATACTCCGTTTCAGGCCTATCAGGCTACCCGCTACATCGATACGTCGATCCCACGGATACCGGTCAGGGCACGCGGACTGGAGGATGAGGGCTATTACACCATCTCTACTACCAACTGGTTCCCCTACTCATGGTCGGTGAACAATGTGGCCTTTGCCGAAGTGGGACATGCCAGCCTTGCTTACTGGCAGGCAGGCAGAAACGAAGAGGCATTCCGACTCTTCAAAAGCAATATCCTGGATGGCATGTACCTGGGAGCAAGCCCCGGTAACATTGGACAACTCAGCTTTTATGATGCCGCCAGGGGGGAGTGCTACCGTGACTTCGGCGATCCCGTGGGAGTCTATTCGCGTGCACTGATACAAGGACTTTTCGGCATCCTCCCCGATGCGATGAATGAGCGGCTGGTAATCCGCCCCGGCTTTCCGGCCGAGTGGGACTATGCCACCCTTGAGACTGCTGATATCGCTTTTGACTTCAAAAGAGAGGGGAAAACCGATCGCTACAATATAAAGCCCTCATTCTCCAGGGAGCTGGCGCTGACACTGCAGTTGCAGGCTCCCTACGACCGGATCGGGTCGATCACCGTCAATGGGCGCAAGGTGCGCTGGAACAAGGTGGAGTCGGTAGGGGCACCGGTGATTGCCATCGCCTGTGGCACTGCAACAGAGTATCAGGTTGAGATTGTCTGGAAAGGATCAAAAACAGCCACTGCTGACGTGGAGACAACAGCAGTACAAAACGAGCTGGTTGAAATTCCTCTGGACGACAACATTCTTGAACTTTACGATCCGCAACAACTCCTGAAATCGGCGAAGATCAGCGGCAACAGCATCAGCGGCATTGTGAAAGGTGAAAAGGGTCACCGTACGCTTTTTGCCCGTGTGAAAGTGGGTGAGATGGAATGGTGGAGGGCAGTTGCCATTGAGGTGACAGCTCCTTGTGAGCTGTTGCAGGGCGACGAAACTATCCCTGCCACACCGATCGTTAACCGGAACCTGAAGAGCGAAGGAGAGCGATATGAAACGGTCCCGATGGATGATTATATGAATGCATCGGTAGATCAGATTTTCACCAATGAGTACCTCTCCCCCCGATCACCTTTCACCACCCTCCAGATACCCAAGCAGGGAATTGGTGAATGGTGTCACCCCACCCTCACTGCTGCAATCGATGACAGCGGTCTGAGAAATGCCAGTCGTGGAGGAATCTTTGAGACACCATTCGGGATCCCTTTCCGGACACCATCGGATGATGCGCCCAACATCGCATTCACTTCACTGTGGGATAACTACCCCTCATCGGTCACCATTCCCCTGGCAGGTAAAGCATCACATGCCTACCTGTTGATGGCCGGTTCTACCAATCATATGCAGGTACATGTGCCCAATGGGGAGGTGGTAGTCACTTACCGGGATGGCTCTGTGTCACGACTGGAACTTCGCAACCCGGAGACATGGGTTCCCATTGAACAGGATCTCTTTATTGATGACTATGCTTTCAGGCTCTCACAACCACGCCCCTACAGGGTAGCCTTCAAGAGCGGTAAGGTGAGCCGCAACTTCGATGATGAGGTGCCCGTGGATGAGGTCTATGGCCGCTCAATTGATGGGGGGGCCGGCATCATACTGGATCTGCCGCTCGATAAAGCCAAGGAGCTGGAGCACATCTGTGTGAGAACCATTGCCAATGAGGTGGTGATCGGACTGATGTCGGTCACGCTTGCAAGATAAACCAATTATCATGGGATGTCTCGAGTTGGGGAAATAATACAAGTCGTAAAATAATTGTGAATTTCAACGTAACATAAAATTATAGAATATGAACAAAAAAGTAATCCTGTTGGGGATAGCAACCTTGCTCTGTTTCCCATTTTTTGCCAAAGAGGCTTTCCCGGACGGAACGCCTGTATCTAATTGGTTTTCAATGTATGAGGAGGTGGACATCCATAAGCTCGGGACAATCTACCGGATCACCGATCATGGGGTGGTGAACGACAGCACTCTTCTACAAACAGCACAGATACAGGCCATCATCGACAAAGCTCACGCAAACGGCGGAGGAGTGATTTCCATTCCCAGGGGAGTCTATCTCAGCGGTGCACTTTTTTTCAGACAGAAGACCCATCTCCACCTGGAGGAGGGAGCAGTGCTGAAAGGGAGTGACGATATCAGCAATTTTCCCATCCTGCCGACGCGTATCGAGGGGAGAAACATCGACTATTTTGCAGCGCTGGTGAATGCCGACGGTCTCGACGGATTCACCATCTCCGGCAAGGGGACCATCAATGGCAACGGATTGCGTTACTGGAAGTCATTCTGGCTACGCAGGAAGTTCAATCCCCACTGTACCAATCTGGACGAGATGCGGCCGCGACTGGTTTTCATTTCGAACAGCAGGAATGTACATCTCACCGGTGTGCGACTGATCAACTCTCCTTTCTGGACGACCCATCTCTACAAGAGTGAGAATGTGAGACTTTCCAATCTTTATATTTTCGCTCCCCGGGAGCCGGTGAAAGCGCCCAGCTCTGATGCCGTGGACATTGATGCATGCAGCAATGTGCATATTACCAATTGTAAAATTTCGGTCAACGATGATGCCATTGCACTCAAGGGAGGTAAGGGTCCTCATGCCGACAAGGATGAGAACAATGGAGCCAACCGCAACATCATCATCGAGGATTGTACCTTCGGTTTCTGTCATGGCGTGCTCACCTGTGGCAGCGAATCAATTCACAACAGGAATATTATCGTCCGCCGCTGTCAGGTTGATCAGGCCGTACGTCTTCTATGGCTGAAGATGCGCCCCGATACCCCGCAGAATTACGAATATATTCTTGTGGAGGATGTCACCGGCAACGCCAATAGCTTTCTCTATATCAAGCCATGGACACAGTTCTTTGACCTGCAGGGAGAGGAGACCATCCCGTTATCCTATGCCAGCAACGTGACCATGCGAAACATCGACCTTAAATGCAACCGTTTCTTTGATGTGACCGAGTCGGATCAATACATCCTGTCCCACTTCACACTGGAGAATCTCAATATTCAGGCAACCCATCCCGAGATCAACAGGGATTTCATCAAATCATTCAAACTGAAAAATGTGAAGGTAAACGGCAGGTTGATCAAGAACGTTGAGCTGTAACAATGCGACAGGTTATTTTTTTCTATCTTTACCATATCTTTCCATGTAAGGTAGGTGGCTTGTTTCAGATCAATGAAACTGGAGCAATGCATTGATTAAAACGATTCAACAACAATGAGAACACTGACTTTTTTTCTGTTACTGTTCGCTGCCTTTCAGTTACAGGCAGATGAATTAACGCTGCAAAACGTTTACGGACGTGAAGTGACCTCACTCAATGGGCAATGGAGCTATATCATTGATCCTTTCAATAACGGCTATTATGATTACCGGCTGAATCCGAACCCCAATGGTTTCTTTAAGAATGCGAAGGCAAAGAATAAATCGGACCTGGTCGAGTACAATTTTGATACTGCCGATAAGATGTTCATTCCCTCCGACTGGAACACCGCCAACGAGCAATTGTTCTTCTATGAGGGGACGGTATGGTTCCAGCGCTATTTCAACCATACGCCACAGCCGGGCAAGAAGCTCTTTCTCTACTTCGGGGCCGTCAACTACGATGCCCGTGTCTATCTGAACGGAGAGTTGCTGGGAAGACATATTGGCGGTTTCACCTCTTTTCATTTCGACATCACCGACAGGGTCAAAGAGGGAGAGAACTTCATCGTGGTGATGGTGAACAACGACAGGATACCGGAGGGAGTACCCACGGTGAACGCCGACTGGTGGAACTATGGCGGTATCACCCGCGATGTAATGCTGGTGGAGGAACCCGAGACATTTATCGATGACTACCTGGTAAAGCTTGAAAAAGGACGGTATGACCGCATTAGCGGCTACGTGCGGCTCAACAATCCCATAGAGGGGGAGTCGCTGGAGCTACTGATACCCGAATTGGGTATCAGGGAGCGACTCACCACCGATCATACAGGGAAAGCCCCCTTTACCGTGAAGGCCAAACCGGAGCTTTGGAGCCCCGAGACACCCAAAACCTATGAGGTGAGTCTGATCCACGAAGGGAAGTCTCTGAACGACCGGATCGCCTTTCGCCAGATAGAGGTGAAGGGTAAAGAGATACTGCTCAACGGTAAGCCGGTTTTCCTGCGGGGTATCTCCATTCATGAGGAGGCACCTTTCAGACAAGGGAGAGCTTCAAGGCCCGAAGATGCGAAAGTGTTGCTGGGGTGGGCCAAAGAGATGGGATGCAACTTCGTCAGGCTGGCTCATTATCCTCACAACGAATATATGGTGCGTGAGGCGGAGAGGATGGGGCTGATGGTTTGGTCGGAGATACCGGTCTACTGGACTATTCACTGGGAGAATTCTGATACTTACGCCAATGCAGAGAAACAGCTCAACGACATGATTGAGCGGGACAAGAACCGCGGTGCGGTGATAATCTGGTCCATTGCCAATGAGACACCCCACAGCGATGCAAGAGACCGGTTCCTGATCAGCCTGGTGGATTACGCACGGGCAAAGGATAACAGCCGTCTGATCAGTATGGCCATGGAGGTAGGACGCACCACCAACGGGGTGACAGAGATTAACGACCTGATGCATTCTTATGTGGATATCATCAGTTTCAACAGTTACTTGGGATGGTATGGCGGTAAGCTGGAGGATCTGAAAACAAGAGGGTGGAATATACCCTACGACAAACCCTTTTTCATCAGTGAGTTTGGGGCTGGAGCTCTTCAGGGAAAGCATGGAGACAAGGATGAGCGCTGGACCGAGGAGTATCAGGCAGAGCTTTACGATCTGACACTCAAGATGTATGACAAGGTGGATGGTTTCGCCGGCACCTCTCCCTGGATTCTGGTCGATTTCTACTCGCCTCGCAGGCAGCTGCCAGGTATTCAGGATTTTTTTAACCGCAAGGGGGTTATCTCCAGTGAAGGAATCAAAAAGAAAGCATTCTTCGTATTGAAAGATTTTTATTCAAAGAAAGAAAAGGAGTATCGTAACAGGTAAATCACTTAACGGGGGCGTGAGCAATCATCTGGAAGGATAGAGCGGAGTGACCCATTGTTCGGGTCCCTCCGCTTTGCTTTGGGCTGCCCAGCGAATACCCCGCTGCATGATCTCAAGCGCTTCCGGCACATCAAAATCTTTTGCCACATGACCCAGCGATGAATAGAAGACCCTCCC
>WOYT01000152.1 GCA_011620695.1 Proteiniphilum sp. | reverse complement strand
AGCTTATCCAAATGTATCGAAGCGAAATTTATACTTCATATAATTTATTTTTATTACTCATTTACAATCTATTAAAACTTTATTAATTCAGATTCTTAACAATAAATTCAACATCATTGACCCTTCACCGGTTTAAATCTAATTTATTGCTTGTCGATATTATATTATTGATCTGGGATAGCGATATTTAAGACTAAATATATCTGTACAATCAATTTGTTAAACGGGTGAATAAAGAAATGTAGCACAATATAGATCTGTACCACTTCCGGCGTGATACAAATGTATATTTTCCTGAATGAAACATTTGTTACCCATGTGATACGAATCTATTGTAACCTTCCATCCTGTGTAATGATGGATTTGTTGTTAGTTTGACAGATATCTGAACTGAACCGTTCAGGAGCAACGTTTGTTATAGAAGAAAGATAATCGATGATGCTGCGGGAGTTTTTCCTTCCGGGACTTCAGATTATGAAAATCTAATAAAAAAAATATGAGAATGGAAAAGAGATGGATCGGCGTGATGATCATTGGATTTTTGATGATCACTACGCTCGCGTGCAAAGGCCAGAACAAACAGAATCAGGAGGCGAAAGAGGCATTGAGGGATAAACCGGACCGTGAGCGTTCAGTAACACACCGTACGCTGCACGATTTCACGGTAAAGGATATTGACGGGAATGAGTTCGACCTGGCCACCCTGAAAGGTAAAAAGGTGCTGGTTGTGAATGTCGCTTCCCGCTGTGGGCTGACACCCCAGTATGAAGAGCTGCAAAAACTATACAGCATCTATCAGGATAAGGGTTTCACCGTCATCGGATTCCCGGCCAACAACTTCAACGGTCAGGAACCCGGTACGAATGAGGAAATAAAGGAATTCTGCACCGGCAATTATGGCGTCACCTTCCCCATGATGTCCAAGATCAGCGTGAAAGGAGAAGATATGGCTCCGCTTTACCGCTGGCTGACCCAAAAGGCGGAAAACGGGGTGATGGATCAGGAGGTGACCTGGAATTTCCAGAAGTTCATGATCGATGAGGAGGGGCGCCTGGTAGATGTTGTGATGCCCAGGGAGAGTCCCTTGAGCGACAAGATCGTCGAATGGATCCGGCAGGACTAATGCATGATCCGGTAAACCAGCTCGCGCAGCAACTCATGCTGAGAGGCCGATACGTTGTCCACACCTTTTGAGGCGGCGTCGAAGCGCCGCAGGTCGGAGATGATCTCCATCACCTTGGCCGCGCTGTAGTGCTTCAGCCCAGTCATATAATCGCGTGCAAAATAGGAGCTTCTGATCTGCAATGCGGCCATCACCGACTTTTCATCCCTGCGGGGCAGCCAGTAGCACTCCAGCAGGTTGCTGAAATAGTTGAAGAGCAGAGCCACGGTAGCCATCATCGGGTATTCCTTCGGGTTCTTGCCGAAGTGGTCCACGATACGGTTTGCCGTCAGCAGATCCTTGCGGATGATGGCTTTCTGCAGCTCGAAGGTATTGAAATCCTTGCTGATACCCACGTTCTGTTCAACCAGTTCCGCCGTGACTCTTTTGGTTCCACCGGGGAGTGAAACCACCAGCTTCTCCATCTGGGGAATCAGTCTGCTGATGTCGTTACCCACATTATCAGTCAGCATCTGTGCCGATTTCTCGTCGATGGTGACACCCTGTTCTTTGAACCATGAGAGAATGAAAGGGGGGATCTGGTTGTCGTACAGCTTTTTCGAATCAAAAACCACACCGATCTTATCGATATTCTTCACCACTGCCCTTCGTTTGTCCACCGTGCCGTGGCGGTAGTTAATCACCAGCACGGTCGAGGGCATCGGGTTACTGAGATAATGATCCAGCTCTTCGAACTTAGGCAGGTTTTGTGCTTCCTTCACCACGATCAGCTGACGCTCAGCCATCATGGGGTAACGACGTGCTGCCGAAATGATGGCGTGCACGTCAGCATCCACTCCGTAGAAGGTAAGCATATTGAAATCCCTCTCCGTTTCGGTGAGCACCTTCTCTTCCAGCAGGTCGGTGAGTCGGTCAATGAAGTAGCCCTCTTCGCCCATCAGCAGGTAAACCGGTTTGAACCGTCCCTGCAGGATATCGGCCCGGATGGCCTCGTAACTGTTTATCGTTGATGCTGCCATTTTTCAGAATTGGTTGTTACCGGTCACCAGTCGAAGCGCAGATGCTTGATGGTTGTTCCGTTGTTCATGATGGAGGATAAAGACTTGATCCCTATCTTCACATGTTCTTCCACGAAGTTCTCCGTAACATGTTGGTCACTCTTTTCTGTTTTCACACCGGTGGAGATCAACGGCTGGTCGGAGACCAGCAAGAGAGCCCCGGTGGAGATGTGGTTGGCAAAGCCGCAGGTGAAGAGCGTGGCAGTCTCCATATCGACCGCCAAAACGCGCACCTTCCTGAGATAGTCCTTGAAGTCATCGTCATACTCCCACACCCTGCGGTTGGTGGTATATACCGTACCGGTCCAATAGTCCCTTCCGAAGTCGCGAATATTGGATGAGACGGCACGCAGAAGGCTGAAAGCCGGCAGGGAGGGCACCTCGGGAGGAAAGTAATCGTTGGAGGTTCCCTCGCCTCTGATGGCGGCGATCGGCAGGATATAGTCCCCCAGCTCGCTACGTGCCTTCAGTCCGCCGCACTTACCCAGGAAGAGTACAGCCATGGGTTTCACAGCACTCAGCAGATCCATGATCGTGGCGGCGTTGGCACTTCCCATGCCGAAATTGATGATGGTGATCCCATCGGCAGAGGCGTTGGGCATGTTGGCATCAGCTCCCACGATGGGCACGTTGAAGTGTTCAGCGAAGATCTCCACATACTTCTGGAAGTTGGTCAGCAGGATAAAGCCGGTGAAATCCGCCAGTGCTCTCTTGGTATACCTGGGAAGCCAGTTCTCCACGATTTCTTGTTTCGTTCTCATAAAAAAGCGCTATTTTTGTTCTGAGCGAATCCTGTTCTGCAAACAAAGATACAATATGTACGCGTTAAATTTGCCATCCTACGAAGCAAAAATCCGAAAAAAGGGCGACATGCCCGAGATCTTTGATCCCCTGCGGAGGAAGTATGTGGCGCTGACACCGGAGGAGTGGGTTCGACAACATTTCGTGCACTACCTGGTCAAGGAGAAGGGTTATCCTGCCTCACGCATTGCCAATGAAACCGCCATAAGGCTCAACTCGCTCTCGCGCAGATGCGATACGGTGGTTTACAACAAACAGCTCGAACCCCTGATGATCCTGGAGTACAAGGAACCGAGGGTGACCATCACCCAGCAGGTGTTCGACCAGGTAGCGCGCTACAACAGCGTGCTGCGGGTACCCTATATCGTGGTGTCGAACGGCATCAGCCACTTTTGCTACCGGATCGATTATGCTACGCAGGAATACCAATTTCTGACCGATATCCCGATGTACAGGGAGTTATAACTTTGAACCGAAAAATCAGTAGGATTCCTTTTCGGAGGGAAAATCAGCCGTTTTAACGTCTTTGATGTATTGCTGGACAGCCAGGGTTATCTCATCGAACAGATTGGCGTAGCGGCGCAGGAAACGGGGTGAGAAGCCCTTGTTCAGCCCCAGCATGTCATGCATCACCAGCACCTGTCCATCCACATAAGGTCCGGCACCGATGCCGATGACCGGAATGGTCAACTCTTCAGCAACCCTTTTCGCCAGTTGTGAGGGTATCTTCTCCAGCACCAGGGAGCAGCAACCAGCCTCCTGTAGCAGATGTGCATCATCAACCAGTCGCAATGCCTCTGCCTCCTCCTCGGCACGAACGGCGTAGGTGCCATATTTGTTGATCGACTGCGGCATCAGACCCAGGTGTCCCATGATGGGAATGCCGGTACTGAGGATCAGCTTCACCGATTCCAGGATCTCCTTTCCACCCTCCAGCTTGAGGCAGTCGGCTCCGGTCTCTTTCATGATGCGCACCGCATTGGCTACCGCCTCACGCGGGTTACCCTGGTAGCTGCCGAAAGGCATGTCGATCACCACCATGGCTCTTTTCACGCCGTTCATCACCGCCTTGCCGTGGTAGATCATCTGCTCCACAGTCATGGGGAGCGTGGTGGTGTTGCCCACCATCACGTTCGAAGCTGAGTCACCCACCAGAATCACATCCATACCGGCCTGGTCGATCACCGTCGCCATTGAATAGTCGTAAGCGGTGAGCATTGATATCTTCTCTCCCCGCTGTTTCATTTCCAGCAGGCGGCGCGTGGTCACTTTTCTTTTATCACCGGCTGACAGATATCCTTCTTGCTTTTCCATAGAGGATGATTTGAAAATTGTTTGTGTGATGCAAATGTACGATATTTATACAATATCAAAAAAAAGAAAAAAGAGCCGGGAGTGTATCTCCTGACTCTTCCTATATGATTCGTTTCATTCTTTCAGAACTTGTATCCCAGCGTGATCAGTCCCTTCAGGGAACTGTTTTTCAACTTGAATGGTGAAGCGTCAACCGCAAGTGTTTCGCCTTCATAATAGTTGGGGAAAGGATAGAGATCATCGGTCTGACTGCTGTACACAACTGCCATATCGATAAAGAAGTTCCTGTTAAAGCGATAACCTAGTCCTCCAGTCAGATAATTGGTATCCCCCTCAATCCGGTAGATGGTGTTCGATCCGGCAATGGCTGCATCACCAAACTCGACCAAATCAGTGTCGTAAGGGTCCTGCATCCAGGCATAGCCCAGACGGCCGGAGAACTGCTGTGTGAAACGATATTCCACACCGGCACGAATGGTCGATGCCGGCCGGTAATCCATCTTGATATACTCGTTGTCCGGGTCATACCAGTCTTCACGCTCGTAAGCCCCTGAGGGAACCGATAGCTTCATGGTCGAATAGTCGGTCAGCTCATAGTCGAGGCTGGCAATGAAACGGCTTCCCAGTACCGTGGCGATGCTGGCTACCAGTTTGCCGGGTGTTTTCAGATCGTAATCGTTGGCAAAAGACTTGGAACTGGTTACTGCCGGTTCATAATCGGGATCTGTCACATATGCATCCATGTCATCCTCAATCTGTGCCTCATAGGTCTCGTTCAGTGCATACCAGGTAGGGGTGTGATAAGCCAGGCCCAGACGCAGCTCGTTCACCGGCCGGTAGATTGCCCCGAACTTGGCACTGAACCCGGCACCGCTGGTAGTAAGCCAGTTGGTGAGGGTGTAACCACCGTTATCAAAATCTTCCAGGTAGTCGGAAACCAGGCTGTAGGAGATATCCTTGATGGAGAGTGCCAGGCCCAGGTTAAGCACGTTGCCCAGGGTGGTTCCCACCGTGAAGTCATAGTTATCAATATAACCCCTCTCACGAAGTCGTATCTCATTGATCGGTCCGGGCTCGTTGGTTACCGGTCGATATTCAAATTCCTCGCCCTCCACCGGGTCAATCAGCCAGGAGTTGTAGGCGAGCACTGTCAACCAGGGCATATCCAAAAATGGATCGGGGAGGTTATCCCCCATCTCCAGTAGCTGGGGATCATAACCGGTGCTGGTTTTGGCGATGTAATCGATCAGTGTGCCTTTGGCAGTGCCGATGGCCGAGATGTTCTTGTCGAACGACTTCAGCTTGTTGTAGGAGAAGCCGAAATTGATCAGCGGTATCGCGTCGTTGCGCAGCGGAAAGTAACCGACAAAGCCGAGGTTGTCCATGTCGAAACGATTTTTGTTGGCGGTCTGATCACCGACAACCGACCTGTTGCGCGACAGATTGAGGGTCCCTACCACTTCTGAGCTACGATAAACACCAATGCCGGCGGGGTTGATGGTCAGAGCACTCAGATCGCCACCCAGGGCACCAAATGCACCGCCCATCGACATGGCCCGCGCCGTTCCGTAGAGCCCTTCACGGGAGAAGCGCAGGGCATCCACCTCCCCCTGTGCAAAGAGGGAGGTGGATACTATAAGCAAAGTGCTGACAAGATATGTGATTTTATTCATACGATAATATTTTATTCTTTTATATGAAGAAAGTTACCTGCGTCCACCGCCAGAGCTGCGACCAGAAGAAGATCCGGAGCTGGAGGATGAGCTGCGGCTGGGAGCAGAGTAGGTTGAACTACTACGGGTAGAGCTGCTCTGCGACGGGGTTCTGTATGTGGATGAGCGGCTCGGCTGTGTACTCCGGGAGGGGGTATTGTAGCTACCGCTCCGGGAGGTTGTAGTGGAACGCTGATAGGTTCCGCTTCTGCCGGAAGAAGTTGAGCTTCTCTGGTATGTCCTGTCGCTGCTGCTGCTTCTACTGGTGGAATAGCTTCGTGTGCGGCTGGAGGGAGGAGTAGTTCCGTAAGCCGATCTGTTGGTAGTGGTCCCGCTCCGACCGATCACCCTTCCGGTTCTGGAGTCGAGCACCCTGCCGCTGTTGTCGATGATACGTGTTCTGGGTGTGCTGACGGAGCGGCTGTTAGCTGTGGTACTCCTGCCGGAGAGAGCGCTCCGTGTAGCGGAGGTGGTACTTCTGCCTGAACTTCTACCTGACAGGGCAGATCGTGTGGTCGATGATCTGCCTGAGAGTCCTGCAGTGAGGGAGCTGTTACTGGTGGCTGCACTTCTCCTGTACACACCACTGCTTCTTCCGGAACGGTTGTGTGTCAGGCTGCTGTAATAACCCTCATAAAAGCCGTGTGTATAGCCGCCGTAAAAGCCGCCGTAACCATAATACCAGGGATCATACCATCCACCATAGTACCAGGGACTGTACCAGCGGCTGTAGTACCAGGGACTGTACCAGAGACTCCAGCCGTAGGAGGGACCGAACCCGTACCAGGGGTAATACCAGCGGCTGTAGTACCAGGGATCGTAGAAAGGATCGTACCAGGGATAGTAACCCATGCCCCAGCCCATTCCGAAGTAGTAATTGCTATACCAGTCCCGGTTGTTGTAGTTCTCATAGATATCATCACCCACGTACACGATCACCTCATCAGCACCTGTGATCTTGATGCTTGACTCCGGATCGTGAAAACGAACAATACGGTCGGTGTATTGATATTCCTCATAGTCGAGTGAGTCACCGTTGTATATTTCATCACCGTCCATGGTATCACGAGATCCCCTCCGGTTGTACTCATCAACATCTCTGCCGTTGGCCTGTACCTCCATATTGGAAGCATCGCCCTGCACGATGACCACCTTTTTCTTCTGCGGTTCTTTCACCTTCACCTCTGCTTTCACCGTCTCCTTTTGAGTTGGATCAGCATAGATATCATCCCATTCCTGGGTGAAACCGAAGAGAGGTATGGCAGCCATCAATAGTGCCAGTAAAAATTTATTCGTTTTCATAGTTTCTCCCCATTAATTATTGTTTGTGATCTGTTTTTACTTTTACTATCTGACGCAAAAGGAATCAGATAGTTTAATGGTACACCACTTTTTTTTAGCTTTCATCATCAGCGGCCCTCTACGAAGTGATGTCTCAATAAAAAGATGGTTCCATGCCCTAAACGCTGCGTTTGTTTTGGTTAAAAAAACGAAAAGAAACCCTTCAGAGGTCGATTTCCAGGCCATCATATGCCGGATAGACCCCATCGGGAAGCTCGTCAGCCAGGTCGGCATGCAGTCCCATCTCATGACTGAAATGGGTGAGAAAGCTCCTGCGCGGCGCTATCCTCTCGATGATCTGCAGTGACTCCGCCAGGGAGAGGTGAGAGATATGTTCTGTTTTACGGAGAGCGCTGATCACCAGCAGATCCAAACCCTTAAGCTTCTCAAACTCAGCCTCAGGGATACTTTTCACATCGGTGAGGTAGGCGAAGCTTCCTATCCGGAAGCCCAGGATCGGCAGCATGTGATGCATGATCCTGATCGGGATTATCTCTAACGCTCCAATTTGGAAAGAATTACAGGGATCAATGCGTTGAATATGAATATCCGGGATGCCACCATACCGATTCTCGGAAAAGCAGTAGGGAAGCCTGTTCCTCACCACTTTTTCCAGTTGCTCTTCCATAAAGAGCTCTACAGGACCAAAACTTGAATAGGGGCGCAGATCGTCAATGCCACCGGTATGATCATAATGCTCATGGGTGAAAAGGATTCCGTTGATCTTCCTGAAAGGGATTGTGAGTGCCTGCTGGCGAAAGTCGGGGGTGCAATCGATCAGTAGCTGCTGGTCCCCCGCTGTAATCGCCACCGAGCAGCGCAATCTCCTGTCCCGTTCATCCGGCGATTGGCATACCGGGCAGGGACAGCCGATCTGTGGAATGCCGGTAGAGGTACCTGTACCCAAAAAACGTATCTTCATAAATTCACTATTCAAAAAAAGCTGCCACATTGCATACAACGGGCAGCTAATCGGTTTTTATTCGCATCACCTGGCGAGAGTGGAAAGGCAATCCCGGGCTGATCACCATTTGTCCTCACCCATGCAACGATTAATATTGCCTTTCGAGGATCCAGAGATCGTTAAAGGGTACACCGTAGGTTTTTCGCAGGTATTCGGTATTGCCTTTCGCCGAATACTGATTGTAAATCTCCTCACGCCTGGCAGCTGCTTCAGCTTTGTCGTCGTAGCTGGCAATGATGACGCGGTACATCCCCTGTTCGTTCTCTGCCAGGATCACCTTGTGCCCTTCGTTCTCCATGCGAGTTTTCAATGATTCTGCATTGAGCTTTACACTGAGAGAGGCGATCACCACGCTGTATTTCTTCAATCCTGAAGCGTCGGTAGGATAAACCGGCTCAACTTTTTCCTTGCGTATGGAGACTTCCACGGGAGGTAGCGGGCTGGCATCTTTCACCACTGTAGTAGGCTGAGAAGCTGTTTCTTGCATCTCTCTCTCCTTGGCTGCTTCATATACCTGTTTGTATGCACTCTGTTTTGGTTTACAGGAGGTACCTGCAACCAGCAGGGCAGCTAAAATCAGTGCAAAATGGATTTTTTTCATCTGTGCGATATTGTTAAATAGTTATAATCGGTTATGAACTGCAATCATTTCTACAAAGATAGTAAAGAAGCGAATCCAAGTAGGTTTGCAGATGTGAAATTTAATTAAAAGGGGATGGAGTCTTACAACTTCCCCACCCCTTTATCCATTTTACCATCACGGCGTCTGTCAGCAACTCTTATTTTATTTT
>WOYT01000037.1 GCA_011620695.1 Proteiniphilum sp. | reverse complement strand
CACTACGCCGTGCGGAATCCGTTTGAGATCACCCCTGTGGTACTCTGCGAAGCATCTGGTCGGGATGTTGTAACCCCTTAACCAGATCACAACTAATCTGTCAGCATCTATTCAATGAAAAGTAAAGCATACGAAGCTCGTTTACTGCATAAAACCTATCCCAAGGCAGATCCCTATGGCTCGTTGTCGATGCCGGTTTATCATACCCTTGCCTATGAGTTTGAAACAGCTGCGGAGATGGAAGAAGCTTTCTGTGGTCGAACAGATGAACATACTTACTCACGGGTGAGCAACCCCACGGTACAGCATTTCGAAGAACGCGTGAAAGAGATCACCGCTGCACATGGCGTGACAGCCCTCAACTCAGGAATGGCTGCCATCAGCAATACGTTCTTCACTCTGGCCTGGAGTGGTAGCAACATCGTCACCTCGCGCCATCTCTTCGGCAACACCTACTCCTTTTTCACCAATACCCTGTCCGCTTTTGGCGTGGAGGTACGATTCTGCGACCTTACCAACCCGGGAGAGGTGGCTGCCCATATCGACGGACAGACCTGTGCCCTCTTCGCGGAGGTGATCACGAATCCGCAGATGGAGGTGGCGGACCTGACAGCGCTGAGCCGTGTGGCTCATGCTGCAAATGTGCCGCTGGTGGTGGACAGCACCCTGGTGCCCTTTTCCCATTTTCGGGCAGCCGACTTCGGGGTAGACATTGAGGTGGTCTCCAGTACCAAGTACATCTCAGGTGGGGCGACCAGTCTGGGGGGATTGATTATCGACTACGGGCAGTTTCACTGGAGCCGGTCGCCACGACTGCAATCGCTCGCCGGTGACTCTCCCTCAGCCTTCCATCTCAAGCTGCGCCGCGAGGTACACCGTAACCTGGGTGCCTACATGACTCCCGAGGTGGCTTACCTGCAGTCACTGGGGCTGGAGACACTGCCGGTGCGTTATGAACGTCATGCAGCCACTTGCCGCAGCCTGGCCGAACAACTGCGAACGATACCCGGAGTGGTGGGCGTGACCTATACCGCTCTCGCGGATAACCCTTTTTATCAGGTGAGTCGCCGTCAGTTCGGCGACCTGCCGGGGGCGATGCTCACCTTCGACCTGGCCTCTAAAGAGCACTGTTTTCGTTTTTTGGACCGGTTAAAGATGATCTGCCGTGCCACCAACCTGTTCGACAATCGCTCCCTGATCCTCCATCCCGCCAGCACCATATACGGTTCATTCACTGCTGAACAGCGGGCATTGATGGACATAAAGGAAACCACACTCCGCCTGTCGGTGGGACTGGAGGGCGTGGATTCATTGCTGGCGGATATCCGGCAAGCTTTAAGCGATAAGCGATAAGCTGTCAGCAATCAGCTCAGGAGGTGGGAGCTGAATGCGTGCAGCGTTTGGCCTTTCCCTTTTCGGGTTACGATTGTGGATCTTCTGCGAGGAGTGAGTCGACCAGTGTGTTGAAATCCTTGATGAATGATTCGTAGAAGAGTCCTGTGGCAGGACCGCTGAAGCCTGTGTGTATCTTCCGCACCCTGCCCTGCCTGTCGATGAAGAGGGTGGTGGGGTAGCCGGAGAAGTTCTCCAGCTCTGGCAAGACTCCTTCCACGCTCTCCCTGCCTACCTCACCGCCGAATAGAATGGGGTAGGTTGCATGGTACCGCTCCTTCAGCCGCGTGATCGCCTTCTTCGCATATTCGAAATCATCCTTTCGCTCAAAGGCAATGCCGACCACCTCCACACCCCGTTCCCTGTTGGCTTCGTACCAGGGAGCGAGGAAAGCCATCTCATCCAGGCAGTTGGGGCACCAGCTGCCCAGGATGGAAAGGATCACTACCTTGTCACGGAACCGCTCATCGCTCAGTGAAACAGTGTTGCCCTCCAGGTCGGGCAGCGAGAAGCTGAGTGTTTCCACTCCCTCTTTCAGGGTCGCGATTGAGTAGGGATCCGCCAGTGTCGCCTCCTCATTGCGGCTCCCCAACAGCCGGGTGGTGCCACGGGTGGTATAGAAGGTGCCCTCAAACCGGTCACTGCCGGTGAAAGTGGTCTCGATCAGGTAGGGACTCAATCCACCGAATGCGGAGAGATGAACCCCCTCCTCGGTATAGACCCCCTCCAGGAAGCGCAGGTCGCCCGTGCTGGTGAGGATGGAGCCGGTGACCACTCCCTCATCCGATTTGAAGAGACCCACGTTGCGGGTGGTGTCGCCCTCCTGACTGATGAAGAGCACATCCCAGCGGCCATCAATGGATGTTCCCGTTGCATGATCCGTGAAGGGGAATCGGTCCGTTACTCCGTACGTGGCACTGAATGGTACGCCCGAATCGCCTTCTATGTAATGCTTCAGGAAGCGTCCTTCCATCCGCTCACCTTTCACCACCCCGCGAATCCCGGCATCGTATGCCGTGATCGGGATCACCAGCGTATCGCCCGCAAAGGTGACACCGGTCAGTTTCACCCGCTCTTCCCCGTTGCGCAGGGTGACGGTGAAGGAGTCCTCCCCGGTCTTCTCCACATCAAACAGGAAGGGTGCCTGTTTACCTTCGGCCACGGCCAGCTCGCCGCGCCAGGTTCCCTCCTGCACTCCCTGCTTCGTCTCGCATGAGAGGATTCCCACGCTGAGAATCATCAGGGCAACGGTTTTTTTCAGTTGTCTGAATCGGTTTTTTGTTTTCATTCTAACACAATGAAATCTGTCAAACGTCTATAGGGGATACTCATCAAAAGCATAGAGCAGCGTGGAGAGATATCGTTCTCCCGTGTCGGGCAGGATCACCACGATGCGCTTGCCCGCGTTTTCTTCCTTTTGTGCCAGCTGAAGGGCTGCGAAGGCTGCTGCCCCCGAGGAGATTCCGGCGAGCAGTCCCTCCTTTGAAGCAAGCTTCCTGCCGGTGCGGATGGCATCGTCGTTGGTGACGGTGATCACCCCATCAATCACCGAGGCGTTATAGTTATCCGGGACAAAGCCTGCACCAATACCCTGTATCTTGTGGGGACCCGGGCTGCCGCCGGAGAGCACCGGCGAGTCGGCCGGCTCCACCGCATAGACCCTGATGGCCGGGTTGAGCTCCTTGAGCCGTTTGCCGGCACCACTGGCCGTGCCCCCAGTGCCAACGCCGCTTACCAGGATATCCACCTTGCCATCGGTGTCGCGCCAGATTTCTTCACCCGTGGTATGGTAGTGTATCTCGGGATTGGCAGGGTTTTCAAACTGCTGAAGGATGACCGCATTCTCCGTCTCTGCCTGTAACTCTTTTGCTTTGCCAATAGCTCCTTTCATGCCGTCGGGACCAGGTGTCAATACCAGTTCGGCACCCAGCGCCTTGAGTAGGTTCCTCCGTTCGAGGCTCATCGTTTCCGGCATGGTAAGGATCAGCCGGTATCGCTTGATGGTCGCCACGAAAGCGAGTCCGATCCCGGTGTTGCCGCTGGTGGGCTCGATGATGACCGAGCCTGGTTTCAGCAGGCCGCGCTTCTCCGCATCTTCAACCATCGCCAGGGCGATGCGGTCCTTCACGCTCCCTAGCGGGTTAAAACTCTCCAGCTTGGCAATGACCTCTGCCTTTGCTCCTTCCGATGTTTCCAGCCGGTTCAGTCGCAACAGCGGTGTGTTGCCTACCAGATCTGTTAATTTCTCTGCAATTTTTGTCATAGGAACTTTGTTTTTAAATTTTTTACAAAGGTAGTGGATTGTTCCATACCGTAAAATAGCACATTCGTGGTATTTTCACCCGAAAAGTGTCAGAATTGATTACTTTTGTGATTCATAAGATCAATAATGAAACCTGATTCTCATTATATCATTGCAGATAACCAGGATATCACCCGCCGCGGGATTATCGCCCTGCTGGAAGAATTGCAGGGTGGGGCATTGATTGAGGAGGCTGCCGGTAGCCGGCAGCTGATGGGGTTGTTGCGGCAGCACCCGCGGTCGGTTGTGGTGGTCGACTACTCGCTGTTCGACTTTCAGTCGCTCCCGCAACTGCTCAACATGAAGAGCGGTGCAGCAGGTTCTGCCTGGCTGCTCTTCACCGACGAGCCGGAGGAGCTTTTCCTGCGCCGGCTCCTGCTGGCCGACCCCGATATCAGCGTGGTGACCAAGCAGGATAGCCTGGAAGCGATCAGGGAGGCACTGTTGGCGGTATCGGAAGGAACGTTGTACCGATGTGAATATGCGGAGTCGGTGATGAAAGAGGGGGTGCCACCGAAGAAAATAGCCGATCCGCTCACCCCGTCCGAGAAGAATATCCTGAGGGAGATCGCCCTGGGAAAGACCACCAAGGAGATTGCCATCGAGAAGCATCTCAGCTTCCACACGGTGAACGCACACCGTCGCAACATCTACCGCAAGCTGGGGGTCAACAGCCTCAGCGAGGCGACCCGATATGCTTTACAGGCTGGTCTGGCTGACCTGGTGGAGTACTATATCTGAAAAGGTTCAGCTTCTTTCTACAATCTTCCAGATAGCCTCTACCCAGCTTTCCTGGTTGTTGAGGGAGGGTATAAAGACAAAGCGGTCCCCGCCGGCTTCCATGAAGAGCCTGCGTGCTTCGATGTCGATGTCGTAGAGCGTCTCCAGGTTGTCAATCGGGAAGCCAGGTGCCATCACTGCCACCTTTTTCCATCCCAGTTTGGGTAGATCTCCGATGTCGGTATTGAGGAAGGGCTTTAACCATTTGTTGCCCCGCTGGGAGGAGTAGAAGAGAAAGGTATCGTGCGGGTCGATGCCCACGTTTTTGCAGATAAGGTTATTGGTCTCCTTGAGCTGATAGACGTAGTCATACTCCTTGCCTTTTCGCCAGGCCGACTCCACCTGTTTTACCGGCAGGCTGTGATAGGTGAACACCAGCTTGTCGATATCCGGCAGGTAAGGGCGCGCCCTGTCGGCCAGCGCCTGAATGAAAGCGGGATGATTGTAATAGGGCTCCACGAACCTGAGCCGGAAAGAGTGGGGATGGCTGAAGAAGATGCGGCCGATCGCCTCCTTCATGGTTTCGGTGGTCGACTGTGCATAATGGGGATAGAGTGGAAAGACTACCACCTCGTGCAGCAGGGGGCATTTGCGCTCCAGTTCCCTAAAAGCATGCATCACGTCGGGTTCACCGTAGCGCATGGCAATCTCCACGGCGATATTTTTTTGACGCTCCAACGTTGTTGCCAGTTGCTGCATATGATAGAGCAGGGGGGAGATCAGAGGCTCTTCTTTCCGCCAAATGAGTTTGTACTTCGATGCGGAACGTCCCGCTGAGAGCGGGGCAATAAATTTCCAGGCAAGTACTGAAGAGAGCTGTGCGGAAAGACCAGTGACGTAGGGGTCCGACAGCATCTCACCGATGAACTTTCTAACGTCTGCCTTGTGATAGCTGGCAGGGGTGCCTAAATTGACCAGTAATATTCCTCTCATAAACCTTGTTTTTGTCACTCCCCAGGGAGTTTATGCTATCTTTCATCCGGCTAATCAATATATGTCTCCAACAGTCGTGCCTCACCATTTGGCTTTAGTGTGACCGAGCCGGTATCGGCGGGAAACAGCACTGTTTCCCCCTGGTGAACCGAAATCTCATTGCCCTGATTGTCACACAGGCTACAGTTTCCATCTAAACAGATAAAAATCACGAAAGAGTCCAGCCTTTCATAACTTCGTTCCATGGGTTGGTCGATTTCCAGCAGCTGGGTGGTAAAATAGACGCAGTCGGCCAACTTCACAGCTCTGTTTTTTTCTCTCTGATATTCGGTTTTATATGAGTTGTACACAGTATAGTCAATGGCCTCTTTAGCCAGTTCGGTATGCAATTCCCTCGCCTTTCCTGAGGCATCTCTTCGGTCATAGTCGTAGATGCGATAGGTGATATCGGAGGTCTGCTGTATTTCTGCAATGAAGCATCCGGCACCGATGGCATGCACCCTGCCTGCCGGTAGGAAGAACACATCGCCCTCTTTTACTTCATGTTTCTTTAGCTTTTCGGTAAAAGAGTTGTTTTTCACAGTCTCGATGTACTCCTCAGGTGTGATCTGCTGCTCAAAACCGGAATAGAGGAAGGCCCCCTGTTCCGCATGGATCACATACCACATCTCAGTCTTACCGAAAGAGTTATGACGTTCCTTTGCCAGCCGGTCGTCAGGGTGCACCTGGATGGAGAGGTCGTCACGGGCATCAATAAACTTGATCAGCAGGGGGAACGTGTTGCCAAACCGCTCATAATTTTTTTTGCCGACCAGCTGCTCCCTGGCTGTCGCCAGGAGCTTGTCAAGCGATTCACCCGCGAGTGGCCCGTTGGCCACAACCGATACGCTATGAGGGACGCCCGATATCTCCCAGCTCTCGCCGATGCCTTCCTGTACTGGTTCGATCTGTTTGAAGCGGCAGATATTGGAGCCTCCCCAGATAACCGGCTTGAGGATAGGTTTAAAGATGAGCGGGTATAGTTTGTATGATTCTTTTGATGTTTGCTGGATGTTGTTCATTGATGTGATAGCTATGTTCAGATTGGTTCTTTTTTCCTGTTACGTGCGTTTCATCACGTAGGCTGTCCTGGCAGGGAGATAGAGCTTTAACCACCCCTTATTGTCCGGTGCATAGAGCGGGTCATACAGGGTGAAGTGGTGGATGGTATCATCGTTCAGCCCGAAGCCGCCAAAAGCCTTGTCGTCGGTATCCAGGATGATCTGGTATTTACCCTGGGGTACAAGTATGCCGTAGTCACTGTAGGAGTGCTGCGGGTGGAAGTTGAATACGAAGAGTAACTCATCCCGCATGTAGGCCAGAATGTTGTCTCCATCTTTATCCCAGATCTTCACCAGTGGGGTGGCCTGAAAATCGGGTACCGAGCGGATCAACCTGATCATTGCCTTGTCGAAGTCGCCCAGCCAGTGGTACTTCAGGTTCGGATCATCTGCCAGGTGCCACTGCCGGCGGGCATAATGATAGGACCAGTTGTTCCCCTCGCGTGGGAAGTCGATCCATTCTGGGTGACCGAACTCGTTTCCCATGAAATTGAGGTAGCCGCCGTTGATGGTTGTTGCCGTCACCAGGCGGATCATCTTGTGCAGGGCGATGCCGCGGTCCACGGCATAGCTGCTGCTCATCAGCTTCGACATGAACCAGTACATATCGGCATCGATCAGTCGGAAGATGATGGTCTTGTCTCCCACCAGTGCCTGGTCGTGACTCTCGGCATAGGAGATGGTCTTCTCATCGGCACGTCGGTTGGTGGTCTCCCACCAGATGGCAGAGGGGTACCACTCCTCATCTTTCTTCTCCTTGATCAGCTTGATCCAGAAGTCGGCGATGTTCATCGCCAGGCGGTAGTCGAAGCCATAACCCCCTGCCTCGGGAGGCATCGCCAGTCCCGGCATACCGCTCACCTCCTCGGCGATGGTGATTGCCTGCGGATTGACCTCGTGGATCAGCTTGTTGGCCAGCGTGAGGTAACAGATGGCGTCGCCATCCTGTCCCGCGTTGTAGTAGTCGCCATAGTTGCTGAACGATTCTCCCAGTCCGTGGCTGCGGTAGATCATCGAGGTGACCCCGTCGAAACGGAAGCCGTCGAAGCGGAACTCATCGAGCCAGTATTTGCAGTTGGAGAGAAGGAAGTGAAGCACCTCATCCTTGCCGTAATCAAAGCACAGCGAATCCCATGCCTGATGGTATCTTCTCTCCGGGCTGCTGTGGAAATAGAGGTCATACGATCCATCCATGCGTCCCAGGCCCTCTACCTCATTCTTCACTGCGTGTGAGTGAACAATATCCATGATGACAGCAATACCCATTCCATGGGCTGTGTCGATCAGCTCGCGAAGCTCTTCAGGTGTGCCGTTGCGGGAGGAGGGTGCAAAGAAACTGGAGACGTGGTAGCCGAATGATCCGTAGTAGGGGTGCTCCTGGATGGCCATCATCTGGATGGCGTTGTAACCGTTTTCTTTCACCCGTGGCAGCACGTTCTCCCTGAACTCGTTGTAGCTGCCCACTTTCTCCTCCTCGGTCGACATCCCTACATGTGTTTCATAGATCAGCAGCGGGGAGTTGTCTGGCTTGAAGTGGTTGTTTCTGAAGCGATAACGATCCTCTGGTTCCCATACCTGTGCACTGAAGAGCATGGTCACCTCATCCTGTACCACCCGTTTAGCCCACGCAGGAATCCGCTCTCCCGATCCACCGGGCCAGGAGACCTGCAGTTTATAGAGGTCACCGTGGCTGATCCGTTCAGCAGGTATGTTCACCTCCCAAACGCCACCCTCTCTCTTTTTCAGACGGTAGGATTCCATCCGCTGCCACTGGTTGAAAGTACCTATCAGAAAGATTTCAGTGGCGTTGGGTGCCCACTCACGGAACACCCAGCCCTCATCCGTACGGTGCAGCCCGAACCAGAGGTAACCGGTGGCAAAATCGGAGAGGTTGATCTTACCGCCCTGCGTGAGATCGGACAAACGTTTCAGGTAATAGGAGTGGCGCCCTTCAATTGCCTTTTCGTAGGGGGACAGCCAAGGATCATTCTTGATGATATCCAGCATGACGGATTGATGTTTTTTTTAGTGAACCTTACAACAGGGCAACCTTGAGGATGATCTTTCTGATCGCTCCTTCACCTATTAGAGGTGCATGTCCGTCTTCGGGAGTGAAGATGACAAACTCTCCTGGTTGTAACGTCACCACTGTTGTCGGTCGATCGCGGAAAAACTCGATGTCATTGGCTTCGTTGTAGCCTGTCTCCGAGTCGTTGAGAGTGGCAAGCGATCGCCAGCCGTAACTTTCGGCACAAGAGACAGGAATTTGAATGTCGATGTATTTGCGGTGGATCTCCATCCGTGCTTCCGCTTCCGGCTTCAATTTTGTCTCTATCACTGATGCTTTCAACAGATTGCCATCAATCTCTGTTGTAACGGGTTCTGCTCCCTGCAGATCTAGATTGTTGATGTAGTCGAAAGCTTTTTCAAACAAGGGATGCAACTCAAAATAGTTGGCAGCGTTAGCCAAATTGTCAATGATCATAGTTTTCTGTTTTTTGCGTGTGATCGAATTGGACAAAGATAACGAAAATATGGGTTTGAGAAAAAAAACTTATCTTTGTGTTTTGAAAAACATTAACGATAAAAAGCAATGAAA
>WOYT01000099.1 GCA_011620695.1 Proteiniphilum sp. | reverse complement strand
ACTTAAAATCTTGTGACCATAACGGTTGTGCGGGTTCAAGTCCCGCTCCGAGTACCTTGAAGATGAGGGGAGTCCTGATGAATTGACGTTCTCAGGATTTTCTTTTTTCTTTTGATAGAGAAGCGCGCCGGCTGGAAGAGATGGCTACTCTCTGGCGGGAATCATAACAGGAAGGTGAAGTCATCCTCACTGGAGAGCTCCCGGGGCTCCTCTCCATACCGGAAGATGCGTGCTCTCCTGTTGCCAATCAGCACCAGATCGCCATCCTCAAGAAGCAGCATGGTTCCCTCGCGCAGACCCACGACGTAGGTCTCTCTGTTCACCTCGATAAACTCGTTGATGCGCATCTCACGTGTCTCCCCGCCATGGTTGGCCGGATTCTCGTCCAGGTAGTGGGGGTTGATCTGAAAGGGCACCAGCTTCAGTGTTTTGAACTTCAGCGGTTCCACGATCGGCATGTCGTTGGTGGTACGCAGGGTGGGACAGGCGATATTGGAGCCGGCACTCCACCCGATGTAGGGGGTCCCTTTTTTCACCTTTTTACGTATGGCTTTCATCAGACCTTTCTCCTGTAGCATCTTCACCAGTTGCCAGGTGTTGCCGCCGCCCACCACGATTGCATCGGCATTCCCAACCGCCTCCAGGGGGTTAATGTAACGATGGATGCTGGTGACGTGGTGACCGATCTCTGCAAACCGACTGTTCACCTTCTCTTCATATTCATCGAAAGAGAAAGTGACAGCGGCATAGGGGATAAACAGGGCATTTACTGTTTTATCACCCAGAAACTCACTGATTTGATGTTTGGGGTATTCGAGATATGCTTCACCAGGATTGGTGGAATTGCTGATCAGTAATAGTCTCATATCGGAGAGGTTTTTTATGTGGTACATTTGCAAATGTAATGAAAAATGGAGGAAATAGGATTGTATCACGCCACTTTCTCTTAATTTTGCACCTCAAGGCAAAATGATGTGAAGATGGAGACAATTATACGCAGCATCCGTAGGGACCTGAGGCGTTCGATGAACGGGGCCACTGCGGCCAGCATGCGTGAGAAAGGGGTGCATTACCGGATGAACTTCGGGGTGGATCTGATGCGGATCCGTGAGATTGCGGCCCGTTACAATCCTGATGCGGCGCTGGCAGAACAGCTCTGGAAAGAGGATACGCGGGAGTTGAAAATCCTCGCCACGATGCTATACCCACTGGAGCGATACACGAGAGAGACTGCCGAGCGTTGGGTTGACGGGATCAGCAACCAGGAGATCCGTGAGCAGATCTGCCGTAACCTCTTACAGCAGCTCCCCTTTGCAGGTCTGTTGGTGAACAGATGGGGTGGCAGAGAGGAGGAGCAGGTGCGAACCACAGGCTACTGGCTTTATGCCCGTCTCTGTATCACGCATGCTGACACGCTGGGAGAGGTAGAGAGTGAGCTGCTCCTGGACCATGCAGCTGGAGATTTGAAAAGTGAGTCGATGCTGTTGCGCCAGGCAGCGCTGAATCTCTTGAAATATCACGGCCGTCTCTCCGAGAGTAACAGGGAGGCTGTGATGCAGCGGGTGTCTGGGTTCAATGGTTCTGACGACCCTTTCGACCAGGAGGTCCTGGATCAGCTTCGCTTCGAGTTTGGCCTGGCTGATTAATTGCGGAAGTTCTTCCGGATGAAGAACATAGACAGCAACAGGTTCAGAATCAGGAAGCCCCCCATGCCGGCAAAGAAGACCCCTTTCCACTGGGGGAAGATGATCAGTGATGCCACGCTGCAGGCAGCGATGAGCGCAATGAGGATCCAGAGGATGGTAAAAATTCTCTTTTGTTTATTCATCAGTCTTCAGCTTTTCTTCATTAGTGGTGGTAATTCCAGCCACCTTTTTTAACCACTCTCCCAACTCATTCAACATCATCGGAGCAATGGTCTGTTCTGTTTTTGCATACTCATCGGCCTGCCCGGTGAGGCTCTCCTGGAAGAGGTGGTTCAACCCGGGATAGATTCTTGTCTCCACCTGGTTGTTGCCTCCCTTTTTCAGCGCGGCAGTGATGGCTGCAATATTCTTCCCGGCCGGCACCTGTGTGTCTTTCTCACCGTTGAGTGCCAACAGCGGACAGGTCACCTTTTGCAGGTACTGCGCCGGATCACACTGCAGGAAACTGATGTAACCAGGTGTGATCATTCCATTGAACTGGCTTCTCAGGAATGAATCTCTCTTTGTTTTCATGCGGATAAGCAGGGGCAGCTGCTCCCAGAAACGCGACAGCTGGTCGCGCAGGGCAGTCCGCTCCTCTTCGCTCCCTTTCCATTCCAGCAGCATGCCAAAGGTCTCCCTGTTGAGCCTCTGCAGCTCTTCAATTGTCTCCGGCTCAACGCCCTGATGTCTCAGGGATATCTCGTTCTGGTCCATCACCACCTCGATACCTGTGGTCCCGGGTGCTGCCATCAGCACCACGAAGCCGATCTCAGGCTTCTCCGCGGCCAGCATGGAGGCCACGATGCCGCCCTCGCTGTGGCCCAGCAGTCCGATGCGGTCAGGATCAATCTCATCCTGTTGTTTGAGGTAGGAGAGAACCGTCTCAGCATCTGCCACGAAATCCTGTAGCGTGGCTGTGCGGAAGTTACCAGTCGACTCTCCGACGCCCCGTTTATCGTAGCGCAGTACTGCGAATCCCTGGCGGGTGAGGTGATCGGCAATCACAAAGAAAGGTTTGTGCCCAAAGAGCGTCTCATCCCGGTCGTTGGGACCACTGCCGGCAATCAGCACCACTGCCGGAAAGGGACCCTCCCCGTCGGGGAGTGTCAGTGTGGCTCCCAGCACCCGCTTCTCCTCACCCTCCTCACCGGCAGGTATCAGTAGCTTTTCAGCACGGTAGGGAAAGGGTTCCTTTGGTGTCTGAGGACGCCCCAGTTCCGGTTTGACAATGCGGTAGAGGGTGAGTGGTAACGGTATTCCTCCCTGATTGAAAGTGCCCTCAATGGTATCCTGCCGGAGGGTGCCACGGTAAAAGAGTCCCAGTCCGCTGGCGATAATCTCCAGCTTATCCTCGCTAAAGGAGGTGCGTGTGGTAGGCAGGTCGAACGCTCCCTGGTCGGGACTGTCCATCCTACTGCTGTATGCAGCCCCATTCGCTTCAATGTGAAACCTGATACGGAGGGAGTTGTTCTGAATCTGTAGCTTCCCCTCCCAGCTTCCGGTAATTGGCTCCTGTGGAAAAAGATTGCAGCTGATCAGCAGCAGCCATGTGATGAGAACGGTCTTATTCATGATGGTAAGGTTCGTTATGAATGATTGTCATTGCACGATAAAGCTGTTCCGTGAATACCAGCCTGACCATTTGATGGGTGAAGGTCATTTTAGACAGTGAGATCATTTCTGTTGCCCTTTCATATATTTCCGGAGCAAAACCGTAGGGACCGCCCACCAGGAAAACCAACTGTCTGGAAACCGAGTGGCTCTTCTTCTCCAGGTAACGGGCAAACTCGGTCGAGCGGTATTGTTTCCCTTTTTCGTCCAGCAGTACCACATGATCGGATGGTTGGAGCACCTTCAGCAGGAGCTCTGCCTCCTCCGCTTTTTGCTCTTTCTCCGACAGATTTCTTCTGTTCTTTGGGTCGGGTACCATCCTCATCTCAAAGGGAATGTAATGATTCACTTTTTTACGGTAATCCTCAATGATCTGCGACAACAACGGGTGGTCGGTTTTGCCAACCGAAAGCAGCACTACTTTCATTCACTTAGGTTCTTCTTTTTGGAAACGCAGCTCTCTTTTCCGCGAGGTTTCCCTCCGGTAGGTGAACGCTTACACCTGACGGGAGCGCAAACCTTGAAGAAAAGACCCCTTTGCAGGTAAAAAAGCTGCTGATCACAACAAATATAACTGATTATTTCCTATTTTTGTATAGGTTTTTAGTAAATTTATAACAAAAGAGAGGTGTCGGGTGTTAATTGTCCGGGCACCGTTAAACATGGAAGAGAAAGAACTGGTTCATCAGCTTATTCAACTGGCCTTTGCCGAGGATATCGGCGAAGGCGACCATACCACCCTCTGCAGCATCCCTGCCGATGCAGTGGGTGCCTCCAGGCTGCTGATCAAGGAGGATGGTGTGCTTGCCGGAGTGGAGGTTGCCAGAGAGGTATTTCGTCAGTTTGATCCCACCCTGGAGATGGAGCTTTTCATCCCCGATGGTGAGGAGGTTCACCCTGGTGACGAGGCATTCGTCGTCAGAGGCAGGGTGCAATCCATCCTGCAGACCGAACGACTGGTGCTGAACATCATGCAGCGCATGAGCGGCATCGCCACTATCACGCGTGCGTATGTGAAGCAATTGGAGGGAACCAAAGCCAGGGTGTTGGATACCCGCAAAACCACTCCCGGGATGCGCATGCTGGAGAAGCAGGCAGTCAGGATCGGCGGCGGCGTGAATCACCGCATTGGTCTCTTCGATATGATCCTGTTGAAAGACAACCATGTCGATTTCGCAGGCGGCATTGAACAGGCCATCCGCGGTGCCCAATCCTACCTGCGTGAACACAACCGGCAGTTGAAGATCGAGATTGAGGTGAGGAGCCTGGAAGAGCTGGAGCAGGTGTTGCAGTTGGGAGGGGTGGACCGCATCATGCTCGATAATTTCACTCCCGAGCGGACGCGTGAGGCTGTGGAGCTGGTGCAGGGTCGTGTGGAGCTGGAGTCGTCGGGCGGTATCACCTTCGATACCATCCGCAGCTATGCCGAGACGGGAGTGGATTATATCTCCGTGGGAGCGCTGACCCACTCGGTGAAGAGCCTGGACATGAGTCTGAAAGCTATCTAAATGAAGAATCAAACAGAAGATAAACAGAAGTCGCTTGACCGCCGTTATATGCGCATGGCATTTATCTGGGCAGAGAACTCATACTGCCGTCGCAGAAAGGTGGGAGCACTTCTGGTGAAAGAGAAGATGATTATCTCCGACGGTTACAATGGCACTCCGTCGGGGTTCGAGAATGTGTGTGAGGATGAGTCGGGCGTGACCAAGCCCTATGTGCTGCATGCCGAAGCGAATGCGATCACGAAAGTGGCCCGCTCCAATAACAGCAGCGAGGGAGCCACACTTTATGTCACCTCATCACCTTGTATTGAATGTGCCAAGCTGATCATACAGGCCGGCATTAAACGGGTCGTTTATGCCGACTCCTATCGGCTGAGCGACGGTGTTGAGCTGTTGCAGAGGGCTGGTGTTGAGTTGGTTGCCGTTGAACTGGATAAAGCGTAAAAGAGATTACAGGAATGGATGCAGAGAAGAAAGTGAGAACATGGCTGCCCCTTTGGGTTGGGATTGGTATTGCACTGGGCATTTTTATTGGTAGTAAGTATGGCCAGTTCGGTCGTTCCGGCAGGGTCGATGGCTCCGGCAAGATCGATGCGGTTTTGAGCTACATTCGCGAGTCATACGTGGACACGGTGAACATGCGTCAACTGGTGGAGGATGCCCTGCCCAATATCATCAAGGAGCTGGATCCTCACTCCGAATATATCTCTGCAGCCGACATGAAACGGGTAAACGAGGATATGGAGGGTCACTTCTCGGGCATCGGCGTCACTTTCTACCTCTTAAGAGATACCATAGTGGTGACCGGCATTGTGCCGGGTGGTCCCTCAGAAGCAGCTGGGATCATGCCCTGGGACCGGATTGTGATGGTGAACGACAGCCTTGTTGCCGGCCGTAAATTTCAAAATGAGGATGTGTTGAAAATCCTGCGTGGTGAAAAGGGCTCGGAGGTGAAGCTGGGCATCGTGCGGGAAGAGGATGCTGCACTGCGGGAGATTACCGTCACCCGTGACGATATACCGATGAACAGCATCAATGCCGCTTACATGCTTACAGAGAGAGTGGGGCTCATCAAGCTGGGCCGGAATTTTGGGTTTCAGACTTTCAGTGAGTTCATCTCTGCCATCTCCAAGCTGAAGAGCCAGGGAGCTACCGCGTTTATGATCGACTTGCGGGGAAATGCAGGAGGATCACTGGAGACTGTGGTGGCCATGGTCAACGAGTTCCTGCAGAAAGGTGATCTGATCGTCTATACCGAGGGACGCAGCTTCCCCCGCAGCGACCACTACGCCAACGGATCGGGGACCTGCAAGGAGGATGAGCTGGTGGTGCTGATCGACGAGCTGAGTGCTTCAGCCAGTGAGATCTTTGCCGGAGCCATACAGGATCATGACCGGGGATTGGTCATCGGACGCCGCTCCTTTGGTAAGGGGTTGGTACAGAGCCAGCGCAACTTCCCCGACGGGTCGGCGGTGCGCTTGACCGTTGCCCGCTATTATACTGCATCGGGCAGATCCATCCAGCGGAAATATGAGAAAGGGAAATATGAGGAATATGAGATGGATGCCATCAACCGTTACCTCGAAGGGGATTATCTCAATGTGGATACGGTGTCGAACCATCTCACACCCTATCAGACGATGGGAGGCCGAACGGTTTATGGCGGTGACGGGATCATGCCCGATATCTTCGTGGCACGCGACACCACAGGAATCAATCCCTATTACAATCTGGTGGTCAACAACCGACTGGATGAACAGTATGCCATGCTCTATTCCGATATGAACAAAGGGAAGCTGAGTAGCTTCGGGAGCTGGGAGGAGCTTTACCACTACCTCAGGCAACAGCCGCTGTTGCTGAACCTGGTCAGCTATGCCGATCATCACGGCATCAGAAGACGACCCTATTACATTCAGGAATCAGCTGAGCTGCTGGAGAACACGATGTATGCCTATATTGTGCGTAATTTTTTCGGCGAAGAGGCATTCTGGGCTGTTTATCATAAAAGAGATGAGTTGATAAAAAAAGGGATTGAATTGATTGAGACTGGAAAAGCATCGCCTGAGGCGATTATTCGTGAAGCCTACAGGTGAGGGCCGACGGGATTACGTTCACCGGCCTGCGTCACGGGGAGAAACGCTATGCGGTGGACCGCCTTTTGGAGAAGATCAAGAAGGGTGGTGGTGAGGTGGTGCGTAAGTCATGATTCACTGAACTCGCTCTGGCTGTCACATAACTTTGTGTAGTAACCACCCTGTGCATAGAGGGCGGCATGCTGGCCCGATTCCACAATCTTCCCTTCCCGCATCACATAGATCTCATCGGCATTCTTAATGGTAGAGAGCCTGTGCGCGATCACGATGGTGGTGCGGTTTTGCATCAGCTTCTCAAGAGCCTCCTGCACCAGTCGTTCTGAGTCAGTGTCGAGGGCGGAGGTGGCTTCATCCAGAATCAGTATTTGCGGGTTCTTCAGGATGGCGCGCGCGATGCTGACACGTTGTCTTTGTCCGCCTGACAGTTTCCCCCCCCGGTCACCAATATTGGTATGGTAACCTTTCTCCGTGGCCATGATAAATTCATGTGCATTGGCTATCCTGGCTGCGTTGATCACCTGCTCCTCCTCTACATTGCTCATACCGAAAGCGATGTTGTTGTAAAAAGTGTCGTTGAAAAGAATCGCATCCTGATTCACATAACCAATCAGCGAGCGGAGATCGTGAAGACGCACATCCTTGATGTTTATGTCGTCGATATAGATGCCTCCTTGCTGGATATCATAAAAACGGGGCAGCAGGTCGGCCATGGTCGATTTGCCCGAGCCGGACTGTCCTACCAGGGCGATGGTCTTTCCTTTTTCTATCTGTAGTGATACATCCCGGATCACCCAGTCGTGGTTGTAACGGAACCAGACATTTTTGTATGCGATTTCACGTTGGAAGGCGAGAGGAACGGGTTGCTGCGGTTCCACGATCGGGTTTTCTGCCTCCAGGATCCGGTCGATGCGCTCCATGGATGCCAGGCCACGTTGCACTGCGTAGGCCGACTTGGAGAACTCCTTGGCAGGGTTGATGATGCTGTAGAAGATGGTGAGGTAGTAGATGAAAGTGGCTGCATCGATCAACCCGTTGCCGCCCAGGATAAGCGATCCCCCGAACCAGAGGACGATGGCAATGGTGATGGTGCCCAGCAGCTCACTCATGGGATGAGCCAGTTGCTGCCTGCGTGCAATGCGGTTCGACATCCGCCGGAACTGGTTGCTCCCGGCATGAAACCGCCCGGAGATCTCCCCCTCCGCATTGAATGCCTTGATCACCCTCAGTCCGCTCAGTGTCTCCTCCACCTGTGACATCAGATCTCCCCACTTGTTCTGCGCGTCAAAAGACTTTCGTTTCAGCGATCGTCCCACCCGTCCCATGATAAATCCCATGCCGGGGAGTACCACCAGCACGAAGAGCGTAAGCTGCCAACTGAGGATCAGCATGGTGGTGAGATAGATCACAATGAGCAGGGGATTTTTGAAGAGCATGTCGAGCGAGCTCATGACCGAGTTCTCCACCTCATTCACATCGCCCGATATGCGGGAGAGAATGTCTCCCTTTCGCTCCTCGGTGAAGAAGCCGATGGGTAGGGAGAGAATCTTGTCGTTGATCCGGTCGCGGATATCCTTCACCACACCGGTACGTATGGGGATCACAAAGTAGGAGCCCAGGTATGCGCTGCCGGTCTTAAGCAGCGTCATTACGATCAGGATCACTGCCAGCATCATCAGGGTGAAGCTGGCTCCGTTTGTTTCGATCAGCCGGGCGATGTACCAGTTTACATTGTTGAGTGCGATATCTATCAGTGATCCGTCACCGCTGTTCCAGGGTATAAAGTTGTAGGTCTCGTTGTTGACCCGGAAGAGCACCTGCAGGATGGGGATAATGGTGGCAAGTGAAAAGACATTCAAAATAGCGGTCAGTATATTGAAGACAAAGGCCAGCGCCAGGTGCTTTTTATACGGAGGCAGAAATCGCTTTAATATATGGATGATTCCTTTCATTCTTTCATTGTTGTTTTGGCAAAGCTCAATTAGAAGGGATGTGTGATTTCTAATTTTCTGCGAAGATACACAATAATTGGCTTTTCTTTTTATATTTCTCCTCATTTTCGTTCACCTTTGAATTCTATCATCACCGGCAATGATCACTTCTCTTCAACCGGGTCATCGGTTCATTTGCCTCAGTTTTTGATGGATTTTTGTGCCATTCCATCCTCTCGTTATTCAAAAGCCATTTTTTCTTTTCCCGGTTACGATTTTGGGAATCATTCTGTTAAGCCGTTTTCCGAAAAAAATGAGGAAAAAGATTGATTTTTTTCACGAAGATGTTTGGATGCTAAGAAAACTCTCCCTATCTTTGCACCCGCTTTTGAGAGGAACAGCTCAGACAAAAGCGAACAACG
>WOYT01000021.1 GCA_011620695.1 Proteiniphilum sp. | reverse complement strand
CAGACGGACCTACAGCCATCTTTACCTCCTCCAAGTTAGCACCCCACCTGCTGGGGGCAGTGGCGATCTCAGCCTACTCCTACATGGCACTGGTACCGGTGATCCAACCTCCATTCATGCGGCTGTTCACCACCAAAAAAGAGCGGTTGATCCGGATGAAAACACCCCGCGTGGTGTCACAGACCGAGAAAATCCTTTTCCCGATCATGGGACTGTTACTGACCGCATTTCTGGTGCCATCGGGACTGCCCCTGCTGGGGATGCTTTTCTTCGGCAACCTGCTGAAAGAGTCGGGTGTCACCCGTCGTCTGGCCGAGACAGCCCGCGGTCCACTGGTTGACACCATCACCATCCTGCTGGGCTTCACTGTGGGCGCCTCCACGCAGGCCACCACTTTCCTGCGAGTGGAGTCTTTGAAGGTGTTCGCCATCGGTGCGCTCTCCTTTGTGATTGCCACCTGTACAGGATTGCTTTTTGTGAAGTTAATGAATCTCTTCCTCTCCAGGGAGAAGAAGCTCAACCCGCTGATCGGTAACGCCGGGGTTTCTGCCGTTCCCGATGCTGCCCGCATATCACAGTCCCTCGGACTGGAATATGATCCTGGCAACTACCTGCTGATGCATGCCATGGGTCCCAACGTGGCCGGTGTCATCGGTTCAGCGGTAGCTGCCGGTATTCTGCTCGGTTTCCTGTATTAGTTGAAAACGTTTAACAGACTTTTGCTATGGGTATAGAACAGTTGCTTCCTGCCATAGCAGGGATGACCTGGCAACATTTGGTCATGATAGGTGTAGGATTGCTCCTCATCTATCTGGCCATCACCAGGAACTATGAGCCAACACTGCTCTTGCCGATAGGGTTCGGTGCGATTCTGGTGAACATCCCCCTCTCGTCGGCACTCACACAGATTGACCCGGCTACGGGTGAAGCGGTGGAGGGAATACTCAACATCTTCTTTCAGGCTGGTATCGCCACCGAGATCTTTCCGCTGCTGATCTTTATCGCCATCGGGGCGATGATCGACTTCTCTCCTCTCTTTCGCAATCCATCCCTGCTGCTGTTCGGCGCTGCCGCTCAATTCGGCATCTTCCTCACCATGCTGCTGGCCTCCCTGCTAGGCTATGACCTGCGTGAAGCTGCCTCCATCGGCATCATCGGTGCTGCAGACGGCCCCACCTCCATCGTAGTGGCCTCCCGCTTTGCGCCCAACCTTTTGGGACCGATCTCGGTAGCGGCCTACTCCTACATGGCACTGGTACCGATCATCCAGCCGCCGGTGATCCGACTACTCACCTCCAGAAAAGAACGGCTGATAAGGATGAGCAACTCCTCCAACAAACAGATCTCCAAAAAGGCGCTGATCGCATTCCCGATCGTGGTCACCATAGTGGCTGGCATCATTGCACCCTCCTCCCTCTCACTGATCGGCTTCCTGATGTTCGGCAACCTGGTGCGCGAATGTGGCGTGCTCAATAAGCTCTCCCTCTCAGCGCAGAACGAGCTGGCGAGCCTGGTGACGCTGCTGCTGGGCATCACCATTGCCAGCACCATGACAGCAGAACGGTTCATTAGGGTGGATACATTGATCATCATCGCCCTTGGGCTATTTGCATTCGTCTTTGACACTTTTGGCGGGGTGATCTTTGCCAAGTTCCTCAACCTGTTCCGCAAGGAGGGAAACAAGTTCAACCCGATGATCGGTGCCTGCGGCATCTCCGCATTTCCGATGTCGGCACGGGTGATCCACCAGATGGGACAAAAGGAGGATCCCTTCAACTACCTGCTGATGCCGGCCATCAGCGCCAACGTGGGCGGACAGATCGGCTCGGTTGTGGCAGGTGGTATCATTCTGACGCTGGTTCCCTTTTTCGCTTAAATGAACAGATGATGACACCTATATTTGAAAAAGCATTGCTGATCGCAGCCATCGGGATGGCGGGAATCTTTCTCTTCATGGCTATTTTCTACCTCCTGATACTGGCACTCGACAAGCTGATGCCTTTCCGGGAAGAGAAGCCGGCAGAGGATTTTTTTGAGGAGAGCGACACGGAAGATGAGGACAACTGAAAAAGGTCAGTAGTGCTGTTTTCTTACATCCGCCCCCCACATCAGCTTGTCGCGCAGTGTCTCATAGAAGGTATGTCCGAAACGCTTTACTACCCGCAGGGTGTAATCAGCCTTGCGCACCTGTATGCTCACCGTTTCATCGAGCACACGCGACTGACCGTCCACCGACACAAGGAACATGTGGTTGCGGCTCTCCACCTTCAATGAAATGATGCTGCTGTCTTCCACTACCAGTGAACGCGAAGTCAGGTTATGTGGTGCAATGGCCGAGAGGATGATGCTGGGTGTGGTGGGTGACAGGATGGAACCACCGATGCTCAGTGAGTAGGCGGTGGAGCCGGAGGGTGTAGCCACCACCAGTCCGTCCGCCTGGTAGGAGGTGAGATAATCGTTGTTGATGTAAGCATGAATGGAGAGCATAGAGGCTGTATCCTGTTTCAGGATGGCTACCTCGTTGAGAGCGTGACCATAGAAATCTTCGGGAGGAAAGGTCTCATCGGTAGTCAGCTTCAGCAGTGATCGCTCCTCTACCTTGTAATCATTTTGCATCACCTCCTGCAAGGTCTCATCCACATCGGTATAATTGATGGCTGCAAGAAACCCGAGTCTTCCGGTGTTGATACCCAGTACAGGAATTCCGGTGTCGCCCACCGTTGCTGCAGTCCGCAGAAAAGTGCCATCACCACCAACGCTCAGCACCATGTCAACCGGGGGCAGTGTCTCCGCCAGTTCACAAAATGGTCCGATACGGTATTGGATATGTCCCGGCAGGCTGTGAAAAAAACTCTCCAGCAGAAACAGCTCCCCCCCACACCGAATAATGGAGAGACAAACATCTCCAATCTGTTCCTCTGCTCTGGCACTCCTGTCGGGAAACATACTGCCAAATAGGGCAAACCTCATCCTCTTGATATTTTACATTTTTCCCAATTACATCTCCAGGTAATACATCAGTTCGTCAAGCCGTTCCCTTTGCTTGTCGGTGACCTCTCCTTCCCGCATGTGATAATAGACCACATTGTAATTGAACCGCTCAAAGCTCCGCAAGATGGAGGTGGGGTCATCCACATCCAGCTTCAAAGAAACCATCAGTGCAGATCCTCCCGAGAGTGACAACACAGAGAGAGCCGTCACATGAGCATTGTTGCTCTCCACGATCCGTGCGATCTCGGTGAGGGTGTAGTCCCGCAGCGCAACCTCCAGGATGATCAGTGAATTTTCTGATTCCGAGAGCTCCACGAACTGTTCAGCGCTCAGGTGAGAAGTGAACCATTCCACCCGGTTTTTGATAATTTCTTTGTCCGACATTGCGAAAAAACGGTAATTTCGTATTACTTTTGTATCACTTCTACAAAGATGGTAATTTTTTGCTTATTTGAGCACCCATGCACTTTTTTTATTTTTTCTTTACCAAAAATTCGGGAAGCTCAGGCCATTTTGCAGGAGAGCATGTGTGATATAACAATATGACGAAGTTAAGCGTTAATGTAAACAAGGTAGCCACGCTGCGGAATGCACGCGGTGGCAACATCCCGGATCTGGTGAAAGTGGTTATAGACTGCCAGCTTTTCGGTGCCGAAGGCATCACAGTGCATCCCCGTCCCGACCAGCGGCACATCCGTTACAGTGATGTGTTCGACCTGCAGGCGAAAGTCTATACCGAGTTCAACATCGAGGGGAACCCCACACCGGAGTTCATCAACCTGATCCGTAAGATCAGACCGGCACAGGTGACCCTGGTACCCGATGCCCACGATGCCATCACCTCCAATGCAGGGTGGAACACCATAAACAATAAGGAGTTTCTGAGTGACATCATCAGCGAGTTTCAATCCATGGGGGTTCGCACCTCCATCTTCGTGGATCCCGATCCGGAGATGATCCGGGTGGCCTCGCAGATCGGCACCGACCGCATCGAACTTTATACCGGTCCCTACGCCATGCAGTACCCTGTTGACAGGGAGAAAGCGGTCGCTCCATTCGTGGAGGCGGCAACCCTGGCGAAGAGCCTGGGACTGGGTGTCAATGCCGGCCACGACCTGAACCTCGACAACCTGCATTATCTCTGGCAACAGATCCCCTGGCTGAAAGAGGTCTCCATCGGCCATTCACTGATCAGTGATGCGCTCTATATGGGGCTCAAAGAAACAATAAAAGCCTATAAAAATTGTTTAAAAGAGGTACCGGATATGGTATGACCATTCAAAACCGCTATCTTTATCAATCGACAAACAGGAAACATAACAGAATCATTTCGATATGAACCTCTTGCAAATACCCTCACCAGGAGATACCGCGCAGGCAATCTACAACACCATGCAGCAGGCAGCTGCCACGGAAGAGATCGCAGTAAAGATGAATGCATTCGACCTGGCACTGAAAGGCGGGTGGATCATGATCGTCCTGCTGGTGCTGTTGCTGATGACCATCTATGTACTGATAGAACGGACCCTGGTAATCAACAAAGCAGGGAAAGAGGATGACTCTTTTATGAACAGGATCAAGGATTACATCCATGACGGCAAGATCGACGCAGCCCTCAACCTGTGCCGCCATACCGTCACACCCTCCGCCAGAATGGTGGAGAAAGGGATCTCGCGACTGGGACGTCCCACGAGTGATGTGATGTCGGCCATCGAGAACCAGGGCAACATCGAGATCTCCAAGCTGGAGAAAGGAATCCCCGTACTGGCCACCTCTGCTTCAGGTGCCCCCATGGTAGGTTTTCTCGGAACGGTGACCGGCATGGTGAAAGCTTTCATGAGCATGGCAGGTGCCGGTGCCAATGTGGATGTGAACATCCTCTCCACCGGTATTTACGAGGCACTGGTCACCACCGTGGGTGGTCTGATCGTGGGCATCATCGCCCTCTTCGCTTATAACTATCTCTCCACGCGGATCAAGGGGATTGTCAACAGGCTGGAGATGCGGATCATGGAGTTCATGGATATCCTCAACGAACCGGCGGCATAATTCAATGGGCGGGTTGACCGGTTGTTGGACGACAGCACGCATCAACGAATCACCGAATCAAAACGGATATGGCACTAAAACAGCGGTTTAACATAGAATCGAATTTCAACATGGCATCGATGACCGATGTGATCTTCCTGCTGCTGATTTTCTTCATGATCACCTCGACCATCGTGGTGCCCAACGCCATACAGGTACTGCTGCCCCGTTCGCAGCAACAGGCTCAGGTCAAGCCGATCACCCGTGTGATCATCGACAAGGATCTGAACTACTACGTGGCCAATGCCAACGAACGGGAACGGCAGGTGCCGTTTGAAGCAATTACCCCTTTCCTGCAGTCGGTTTACAGTGCCGAACCGGATATCTACGTGGCGCTCTACGCCGATGAGAGCGTCCCCTACAAGGAGATTGTCCGCATCCTTGACATCGCCAACAAGAACCGGTTCAAGTTGGTACTGATGACAAGACCCAACTGAGGGTAGGATACTGAATTACTGAATCGTTTCAACCACAGCGCAGAGAAGAGCTATGGAGATCACCAGAGAGAAAATAGGAGGCATTGCAGGAACAATCATCTTTACCGTATTGCTCCTGCTGATCCTGTTGTTCTCCTACTTCACCCTAACCGCTCCACCTGATGATCTGGAAGGGATCCCGGTGATGTTCGGCAGCGCTGAGGAAGCCTATGGGATAGCCGAACCGCCCATGAGCGAGCCAACACCGCTGCCCGCGCAACAGCCTGAACCGCCGGTAACCAACCCCGTGGAGCAGCTGATCACCCAGTCCGACGAGCCCACCATCGACATCGAGGCACAACAAGAGGAGACAGAGCGGCAGGCACGCCTGGCCGCGGAGCAGCGTGCACGGGAGGAGGCGGAACGACGTCGCCGCGAGGAGGAGGCCCGCAGGCGGGAGATCAACCAACAGATGTCGGGACTCTTCGGCGAGAGCGCGGAGAGTCGCGGCAATACCGAGGGGAGCGGCACACAGGGTGTCACCAGCGGTAACGCCACACAGGGATCCCCCACCGGTATCGGCGGCATCGGTTCATATGACCTGGGTGGTCGCTCGCTGGGCAGCGGGGGACTGGTACAGCCGCGTTATACCGTGAACGACGAGGGTACGGTCGTGGTCGATATCACCGTGGATCCTTCCGGCAACGTGATTCGTGCTGAAATAGGCAAGGGCACCAACACTCCCAATGCCACCCTGCGCAACGAAGCTCTCAGGGCGGCACGCAGCACCAAGTTCAATGCCATCACCTCGATGAACAATCAGCATGGCACCATCACTTATCGGTTTAAACTGAAATAAAAATAATTGCGTTATGAAAAAAGTTGCACTCTTTCTGGCAGACGGATTTGAGGAGATAGAAGCGCTCGCCACGGTTGATATCCTGAGAAGAGCGCAAATCCCGGTGACCACCGTCTCGGTCACAGGGAAAAAAGAGGTAGCCGGTGCACACAGCATCCCGGTCATCGCCGACAGCCTGTTCAATGAAACCGATTTCTCGCAGGTGGACTACCTGGTACTGCCGGGCGGCATGCCGGGGGCACAGCACCTCAACGAGCATGAAGGGCTGAAAAAGCTGATCACCGAATTTGACAAGCGGGGAGAACCGATCGCCGCCATCTGCGCTGCCCCCATGGTGCTGGGCGGCTTGGGGCTGCTGCGGGAGAAGCAGGCGACCTGTTACCCCGGGTTTGAGGAAAAGCTCATCGGTGCTGAGATCACGGGAGAAAAGGTGGTGACCGACCGTCACATCACCACCGGCAAGGGTCCCGGGCTGGCATTCGACTTCGCGCTGACACTGGTAGAACAGATCGCCGGCAGCGACAAGCGCAGGGAGGTAGCGCAGGGACTGCTCCTGTGAACAGCCGGTGAAAAGCACGCCTGTCTCGTCTTACTGCAAAAAATTAACGGTGCAAAGAGTTGGTTTTTAAGAAAAAACCGGCTATCTTTGCACCGCTTTTTTCCCGTTTCATGAAAGCGGCTACAGAAAGACTCCTCAGGGGTTTCAGGCCGTAGCAATATCTAACGGCGAAAAAGCAAAGTACAACATAATGTCTCACTTATTTAATTATTTTTTTTATTACACAACAAATGACTGAAAACCTAAAAAATGTAGCGCCCATTGAAGATTTCGACTGGGCTTCCTATGCTGAGGGTGATGCCTACAGCAAAGAGAGCAGGGAAAAACTTATCGAAAGTTACGACAACACGCTGAGCAAGATCAGCGACAAAGAGGTGGTAACCGGTACTGTAACCTCCATGAACAAACGCGAAGTGGTTGTAAACATCGGGTACAAATCCGAGGGTGTGGTATCGATGAACGAATTCCGTTACAACCCAGACCTGAAAGTCGGTGACGAAGTAGAAGTTTACATCGAAAGCCAGGAAGATAAAAAAGGACAGCTGATCCTCTCACATAAAAAAGCACGGGCATCCCGTTCCTGGGATCGTGTGAATGCCGCGCTCGAAAACAACGAAGTCATCAAGGGATATATCAAATGCCGCACCAAGGGTGGCATGATTGTGGATGTATTCGGGATCGAAGCATTCCTTCCGGGATCGCAGATCGACGTGAAGCCGATTCGCGACTATGATATGTTTGTTGACAAGACAATGGAATTCAAGGTGGTGAAGATCAACCCTGAATACAAGAACGTGGTTGTTTCACACAAAGCCCTCATTGAAGAAGAACTGGAACAACAGAAGAAAGAGATCATTTCGAAACTCGAAAAGGGACAGGTACTCGAAGGGGTGGTCAAGAACATCACCTCCTACGGTGTATTTGTCGATCTGGGCGGTGTAGACGGTCTGGTGCACATCACCGACCTCTCCTGGGGACGCATCCAGCATCCCGAAGAGGTGGTGAAGCTGGACGACAAGATCAACGTGGTGATCCTCGACTTCGACAACGAGAAGAAACGTATAGCCCTTGGCCTCAAACAGCTCACCCCACACCCATGGGATGCCTTGAGTGAAAACCTGAAAGTGGGTGACATCGTCAAAGGTAAAGTGGTGGTCATCGCCGACTATGGAGCATTCGTTGAGATTGCACCGGGTGTGGAAGGATTGATCCACGTTTCTGAAATGAGCTGGACACAACATCTCCACAGCGCACAGGATTTCATGACCGTGGGCGAAGAGGTAGAAGCAGTGATCCTTACCCTCGACCGCGAAGACCGTAAGATGTCGCTTGGCATAAAACAACTCAAACCCGATCCATGGGAAGACATCGAAGTGAAGTACCCTGTGGGCAGCACACACACTGCTACCGTTCGCAACTTCACCAACTTCGGCGCATTCGTGGAAATAGAAGAGGGCGTGGAAGGATTGATCCATATCTCCGACCTCTCATGGACCAAGAAGATCAAGCACCCGAGCGAGGTGACCGAGATCGGTGCACCCATTGAAGTCCAGGTACTGGACATCGACAAGGAGAACCGTCGTCTGAGCCTGGGCCACAAGCAACTGGAAGAGAATCCCTGGGATGTGTTTGAAACCATCTTCACCGTGGGTTCGATCCATGAGGGGACCATCGTGGAACTGCTGGACAAGGGTGCCGTGATCTCACTGCCCTACGGCGTGGAAGGATTCGCCACTCCCAAGCACCTGGTTAAAGAAGATAACTCACAGGCACAGGTAGATGAAAAGCTGCCGTTCAAGGTGATTGAGTTCAACAAAGATGCCAAGCGCATCATCGTATCACATAGCCGTATCCACGAAGATCTCTCGGGTGATGACTCCCGCCGAAGAGGCAAGCGCGGCGGCAGAAAAGAGGGTGGTAACGAAACGGTCGCAGCCATGCCTGCCGTGGAGAAGACCACACTTGGTGACATCGAAGAGCTGGCAGCCTTGAAAGAGAAGCTGGACAACCAGAAAGTAGAGGCTTTCAAGAAAGGGGCAGCCAAAACTGAAGCCAAAGCAGAGGCTAAAACTGAAGCCAAAGCAGAGGACAAAACTGAAGTTAGAGCAGAAGCCAAAACAGAGGCAGCCAAGGTTGAAGCCAAACCTGAAACAAAAGAGGAAACGGTAAGTGAAGCGGCTGAAACAGAAGTGACAGAAGTTGAAACGAAAGCCAATACACAAGAGGAGGCAGAAAATATTGCGGCTGAATCTACAGTGACGGAAAAGGAGCAAACAGCTGAACAGCCCAAAGCAGCGAAAGCAGCCAAAGCGAAGAAAGATGAGATGAATGCTGAAGAGGC
>WOYT01000060.1 GCA_011620695.1 Proteiniphilum sp. | reverse complement strand
ATTGTATTTCAGCACCGAATTGTAGGCCTCATCCAGATCCTCATCAGAAATTTCGCGAAACGTCCCTGGTTTAGGACCTCCTGAGTTGTTCACCAGGATATCGACGCCACCGAACCGCTCCACTGTCTCATGCACGACCCGTTCGTTGTCGGCGCGACTTGCCATATCGGCACTGATTGCCAGCACCTGCACCCCCAGTGCTTCAATTTCGTGCCGCGTCTGCAGCAGCGATTCCTTGTTGCGTGCACAAAGCACGACGTTGACACCCTCGCCTGCCAGTGCTACGGCACATGCCTTGCCCAGGCCTCTGCTGCTCCCGCCAATGATGGCGGTCTTTCCCTGTAAATTGAAATTCATACTCTTTTCGTTTATTTCCGTTTTAACAAGAAGAATGAGGTGTTGTTCACTTTTCTCGATATATCAATGAATCATGTGTCCAAAACATCGATTTTTCCTATCTTTGTATTCCATTTCTAAAAAATATGTCAAAACAATTCAAACGCACACTCATCACTTCGGCCCTGCCCTATGCCAACGGGCCGGTACATATCGGACACCTGGCAGGGGTATATGTACCTGCCGATATTTACGCCCGCTATCTGAGGCTGAAAGGCGAAGAGGTTCTCTTTGTCGGCGGATCCGATGAACATGGCATCCCCATCACCATCAAAGCCCGCCAGGAAGGAGTAACACCCCGGGATATTGTGGACCGGTATCACGAACTGATTAAAAAATCGTTCGAAGAGTTCGGCATCACCTTCGATATCTACTCGCGCACCACTTCGGAAACTCATCATAAGACAGCCTCCGGATTTTTTCGTACGCTCTACGATAAAGGCGAGTTTATAGAGCAGGAAAGCGAACAGTATTACGATGAGGAAGCAGGGCAGTTTCTGGCCGACCGTTATATCACCGGAACCTGCCCGCACTGCGGGAACGAAAGAGCTTATGGCGACCAGTGCGAGCAGTGCGGCACCTCGCTCAGCCCGAACGACCTGATCAATCCCAAATCCACCCTTAGCGGCAGCGTGCCGGTGATGCGGACAACCAGGCACTGGTATCTTCCACTCGACAAACACGAAGCATGGCTGCGTCAGTGGATCCTGGAGGATCACAAAGAATGGAAGACCAATGTGTACGGGCAGTGTAAGTCGTGGCTCGACCTGGGCCTGCAGCCGCGGGCAGTGAGCCGCGACCTGGACTGGGGCGTACCGGTGCCGGTGGAGGGTGCTGAAGGTAAGGTGCTTTACGTATGGTTTGATGCACCCATCGGCTACATCTCCAACACCAAAGAGCTGCTGCCCGATGATTGGGAGAAATGGTGGAAGGATGAAGATACCAAACTGGTGCATTTCATCGGGAAGGATAACATCGTGTTTCATTGTATTATGTTCCCGGCAATGCTGAAGGCGGAAGGTTCTTTTATCCTGCCGGAGAATGTACCCGCCAATGAATTTCTGAATCTGGAGGGCGACAAGATCTCCACCTCCCGCAATTGGGCGGTGTGGCTGCACGAGTACCTGGAGGAGTTCCCCGGCAAGCAGGATGTGTTGCGTTATGTGCTCACCGCCAATGCGCCGGAGACCAAGGACAACGATTTCACCTGGAAAGATTTCCAGGCACGCAACAACAATGAGCTGGTGGCGGTGCTGGGTAACTTTGTGAACCGTGCGCTGGTGCTCACACAGAAATATTTCGACAACCGGGTGCCGGCTGCCGGCGAGCTGACCGACTACGACCGGGAGACCATGGCAGCGGCAGAGAAGGTGAAAGGCTCCGTGGAGCAACTGCTGGAGACCTTCCATTTCCGGGAGGCACAGAAAGAGGCAATGAACCTGGCCCGCATCGGCAACAAATACCTTGCGGACAGCGAGCCCTGGAAGACCGCCAAGAGTGACATGGAGCGTACCGCCACCATCCTCCACATCGCCCTGCAGATCACCGCCAATCTCTCCATTGTCTGTGAACCCTTCCTCCCCTTCTCGGCGGAGAGGCTGCGCTCTTTCCTTCAGACGGAGAAGCTGCCGTGGGAGCAACTGGGTCGCTTTGACCTGCTGGAGGAAGGCCATCGGCTGGGCAAGGCGGAACTACTGTTTGAGAAGATAGAAGATACAGTGATTGAGCATCAGATACAGAAGCTGCTCGAGACCAGGAAAACAAACGAAGCGAACGAATACCGGGCGCAAGCGGTGAAAGAGCATATTCAGTTCGACACCTTTGAGAAGCTGGATATCCGGGTGGGCACGGTGCTGGAGTGCGAGAAGGTGCCTAAGGCGGACAAGCTGCTCCGCTTCCTGCTCGACGACGGACTGGAGAAGCGAACCATCCTCTCCGGTATTGCTGCATACTACCCCAACCCGCAGGAGCTGGTAGGCCGGCAGGTATGCTTCATCGCTAACCTGGAGCCGAGGAAGCTGCGGGGCATCCTCTCGGAGGGGATGATCCTTTCGGCAGAAAACAGTGACGGCACCCTGGCGCTGATCTCACCCACCAAAGAGGTGATGCCGGGCAGTCCGGTGACGTAGGATGTGAATCGACCAGTTATGCGCTCCTTTTTACGCGAATAAAAATGTATATTTGTGGTTGATTCGAAATCATGAAATAAAGATAAACGATGAAAGTCCGCACCGACCTCAGAAAAAATTTACCGGATCTGGTTGTGATCCTTCTCTTCGTGGTGATCTCTTTTCTTTACTTTCTACCTGCTGTGATCGATGGCAGGGTGATTGCCCGGCACGACTCGCTGGCTGCCATTGGACAAGGGCAGGAGCAGCGTGACTTTATGGAGCGGCACGATGGCGAGCGCACCCGCTGGAACATCTCCATGTTCAGCGGTATGCCCTCCTACCAGATGAGTCCCACCTACGACTCCACAAAGCCGTTGGATCTGACAAAAAGAGCATACTCGCTCTTTCTGCCCAACTACGTGTATCTGCTTTTCATCATGCTACTGGGCTTCTACATCCTGATGCGTGCCTTTCGTGCTTCGCCTCTGGTGAGCGCACTGGGGGCGGTGATATGGGCTTTCTCCTCCTACTTCTTCATACTGATTGCTGCAGGCCATATCTGGAAATTCATCACCCTGGCTTATATCCCCCCCACGATTGCGGGATTGATCTACATCTACCGGAAGAGATATCTGCTGGGTGCATTTCTTTTCATGCTTTTCACCGCTTTCCAGATCTCGGCCAACCATATTCAGATGAGTTACTACTTCCTCTTCGTGATGCTTTTCATGGTAATTGCATTCGGAGTAGATGCCATCCGCCGGCGGGAGCTGCCCGATTTTCTGAAAGCTACCGGTGTGCTGGTGATTGCAGGAGCGATTGGCGTGGCGGCCAATGCCAGCAATCTATACCATACCTACGAATACTCCAGGGAGACGATGCGCGGCAAGTCGGAACTGACACAGCATGATGAGGCGAACAGCACCGGTGACGGACTGGAACGTGATTACATCACCGCCTGGAGCTACGGCATCGGTGAAACCTGGACGCTGCTGGTGCCCAACACCAAGGGGGGTGCTTCGGTACCCCTCTCCGACAATGAGCGTGCCATGGCCAAAGCGCGTCCCGAATACCGGGAGATATACACCCAGATCGGTCAGTACTGGGGTGAGCAGCCGGGGACGTCGGGACCGGTCTATGTGGGTGCCTTTGTGCTGATGTTATTCATTCTCGGCCTTTTCATTGTGAAGGGCCCCATCAAATGGGCGTTGTTGGCGGGAACCATTTTTTCGATCCTCCTTTCGTGGGGCAAAAACCTGATGCCTCTGACCGATTTCTTTATCGACTATGTGCCGATGTACAACAAGTTCCGGGCAGTATCATCCATACTGGTGGTGGCTGAGTTCTGCATCCCCCTGCTGGCAGCACTGGCAGTGAAAGAGATCATCCGGCAACCGGAGATCCTGAAGAAAAATATTAAAGCGGTTTACCTCAGCCTGGGGCTCACCGGTGGCATCGCACTGCTTTTCGCAATATTACCCAAAGTTTTCTTTCACTCATTTGTCTCTTCCTCAGAGATGCAGGCGCTGCAGTCCCTCCCGCCGGAACATATCCAGCCCATCCTGGCCAACCTCACCGAAATGCGGGTGGCCATCTTCACAGCCGATGCCTGGCGCAGCTTCTTTATCGTGGCAATCGGTACGCTGATCCTATGGCTCTTCATGAGGAAGAGGATCAAAGGAGAATGGATGGTAGGGGGCATCCTGTTGCTGTCGTTGATAGACCTGTGGGGTGTAAACAAGCGATACCTGAAAGATTCCGATTTTGTTGTACCTGCCCAAACCCGGCAAATGTTCACGCTGACGCCGACAGATCAAGTGATCCTGCAGGACAGCACCCTCTACTATCGCGTGCTGAACATGGCGACCAGCACTTTCAACGACGGGATCACCCCCTACCACCACAAGGTGATCGGTGGATACCACGCCGCCAAGCTGCGCCGCTACCAGGATCTGATTGACCGTCACCTCACCCGTGAGATGGGTGCGCTTCAACAGGCCATCATCAGCGGCGGCGGTCGGCTGGACAGCGTTAACGGCGATTCATTCAAGGTACTGAACATGCTCAACAGCCGATGGATCATCATGCCGACACAGGGTGGCGGCACCCTGCCTGTATTCAACCCGCATGCCATGGGTAACGCCTGGTTTGTAAACAATATCCGTTTTGTGGAGAGTGCCGACGAAGAGATCGAGGCACTCGGCTCAATTGACCTGCGCAAGGAAGCGGTAGCCGACAAAAAGTTCGAACCGCTGCTGCAGGGGGTTCAGATCACACCTGCCGACAGTGCCTCGTTTATCCGGCTCACCGAGTATGACTCTGACTACCTGATTTATGAAGCCGATGCGAAGAAAGATGAACTGGCAGTCTTCTCCGAGATATACTACCCCAAAGGGTGGCAGATCACCATTGACGGTAAACCGGCCGAGATGCTGCGGGTGAACTACACCCTCCGTGGTCTTGTGGTCCCTGAGGGAAAGCATATCATCACTTTCCGGTTCGATCCAAAAAGCATCCGAATAACAGACAGCATCGCATACGCAGCACTCCTCATCATGCTGTTAACAGCCTTGTACCTGATCCTGAGAAATGTGAAACGGAAAAGAGAATAACAGGGTGGTTCCTTTCCTCATCACCGGTTACAGAGCTCCCGGAAAGCACACCATTCACAACTCCGGGTGTTCATGGTTTGCGTAAACGGGAAAGCAGGATTGAAGATCTCCTCCAGCAAGGCATCGAAATGGAGCCGGAACTCCGGCAGGAGGAGTGAGAGATCGCTGATGGGATGCTTGTCGTAACGGATCACGGGGTCGAGCCGGTCGTAAACTGAACGCAGGTAATAGAGTGCGGGTGAGATGACCGTTCCGGGGTTCTCCTGCAGGTAAAAAAGTCCATAGATCAAGACCTGCAGGATCTGGTAGGGACGGTTGTTCTTCGATGCGTCAAAAAGCACCGACATCTCCCTGAATGTGGTTTCCCCTTTACCTGTCTTGTAGTCGATGATCCTTACCGAATCCCCTACCCGGTCGATTCGGTCGATACTCCCCTTGAAGCTGATTTCCAACTCATCGTTCACCCTGTATGAGCTTTTGAATGGATACTCAGAGCCCAGGTAGGAGAAAGGCGTGAATTGCTTGTCCATCTCGAGTGTCTGTTTCACATAACTCTTCAGGATCTCGCCGATCAGATAGTGTTGCCCCTCCAGGGGACGGGGATGATTCTCATCGCGGAAGTAATATCGCGCAAAAGCACGCTCCAGCGTCCTGTTTAAAAGCGTTTCATCTTTCACAAGTGAGGTGAGCAGGTCGGGGGTAATGGTCGTCCCCTGATGGCGGTTGTAGAGTGTCTCCATCAGACGATGAAAAATGGAACCGAAGACATCCGCTTCTACCGTCTCCTCCACCGCCTCCTCTTCAGAGAGCCCTTCCAGGGCAGTGAAATAGAACTTCAGCGGACAGTTGATGTAAACATTGACCAGCGATGCCGAGAGCGACCGTTCACCGCCCGCACGAAATGCATCCAGCTTTCGCATCACCTCTTCACTCTTTACAACGGTCACGGGAGAGACTTTGGGAGCTGCCACATCGTAGGTTGCCACCCGCTCGGTGATCTGGAATGCATCATTGTAGAGGTACTTCATCTGATAAAAGTAACGACTCACCTCACCACTCTGCAGCTCCTCACCTGTACGGGTATCATAGAGCAGATAGATTCGCCTGGCACGACTGATCATCCTGTAAAAGTGATAAGCATAGGTGCTGTCCTGCTGTTCATAGGTGGGCAGTCCAAACCCTTTGCGGAGTGTGTAGGGGATGAATGAGGTGGTGGCATTTCTTTGGGGGAGTACCCCCTCGTTCACCGAGAGGATGATCAGATTTTCAAAGTCGAGGGCACGTGTCTCCAGTACCCCCATTACCTGCAACCCTGAAAGGGGCTCCCCGCTGAAAGCAACACTGATGCCGCGCGCGAGGTCTCTGAGCAGTCGAAAGCAGGTCTCCACGGTGATCTGTTGCACATCCTGGAGGCGATCCTGCAATCGGGTGACGGTCTTATGATACTGCACGATAAACTCTCTCTCCAGGTCAACCGACCGGCTGCTACCTTCAGCCTCATCCTCGCTATGCTTACTGTCGGTGAGATGCCGATAGAGATAGGTGAAGATCGCTTTCAGATATTCGGGAATCTCCTCCCAGCGGGTGACAGGCGTGAAAATATGTTGCAACAGCGGATGGGGCGGGATCTCGGAGCGAGTCACCATTATCCGGTTGTAGGTGAGGATATGGCTCTGCAACGCTTCTGTCTCCACGGGAGCGGCAGAGGAGACCAGCGGATGTCGCAGCACCGCTTTCACGTATCGGTGAAAAAAGGCTACCTCGCCGTTACGGCTGCGCAGGTTCTGCTGCAAGAGGGCAATCTGCTCCACCAGGCTTGCCACGGCAGCATGCGTCAATCCATAGCCCATGGTGACGTTGACCTTACCGAAAGCTTTTGGAATGGAGTAGAGTACCGGCAGGAGGAGGTTCTCATCGGGTAACACGATGGCGGTATTGATCGCTTCATCAGGATTGGGGATGGCACCCGAGACTACCAGATCTGAAAGGATCTGTGTTACATGACGAGCTTGCCCCACACCCGAGGAGATTCCGATCAGCTCAACCTGTGGCTTCACGCTCTCCTGAACGGAGAACGGAAGGGGTTCACGGGAGGGGAACAGCAACAGATTCTCTTTCACCCGGTAGGAGGCACGGTTCATCTCATCCCGCAAAAAAGGGGAATCATAATCCCAGTAGAAATCGGCCACTCCACGGTTGCGAAGCTGCTCCATCAGGAGCGTCTCGGCCGGAGTGAGGGCATTCAATCCCACGAAGATATACTCCTCGGTATCAGGTGCAGCCATTTCACCTGACTTTGCCCGTTCAGCCACCTCGCGAAACATCATCCCCTCATAGGCAATCCCCTTATCCTGCAGGGCAGCCCTGAAAGAGCTGTACAACTCGAACAATATCTTCCATGTCTGATGAAACCGTTCCTTGGTCTCATTCCCCTCCACCGGCATGAAGTGACTCCAGAAACGACGTATGGCCGCAATCTGCTCCCCGGTAAGATGTGAAAGGTCATCGTCGAGTGAGCGGAAATCCTGCACGTTGCGGTAGAGCTGACGTGCATCGGCCAGATACTTATCGGTGTCGTCAAAGTCGTTGAGCAACATCTCACCCCAATAGAGAAAATCATCGAACGATTCATCCAGATGGCTGATCTCCAGGTAACAGTTGTAGAGCATCACCAGCATCTCGATGTGATCGGCCGGCCGATAGGCGGAGAGGGAGGCAAACAGCTCCCGGATGGTGATCACCCGCGGCGAGAAAAGCGGCTTGCCGGCAATCTCGGCAAGGTATTTCTGGAAGAAAGCACCGGCACGACGATTGGGAAAGACAAATGTTTTCCTGTACAATTGATTGCCACTCTTCTCCCAAAAAAGTGAGGCTACCTGATATAAAAAAGGGATCATAAGCTACAGCAAAAATGGTAAACGGTGAACGGCTTGCCTGCAAATGTATGAATAATATGCCAGAGCAAGATGTTGTTTTTTCCAAAAATGGGCTCTTTTGTATTCAATTTAAACTAACTTGCATCTTTTTGAACAGTGTCAATGTGACCCTATGCCTTTGGAAATACTTTATTTTCCTGTACCTTTGCCGAAATGGAAAAAGATCTTTCGCTGCGTACCGTGAGCGTGATACGCTATATCGTGCCACTGCGTGAGGGCGGCTCACTGCCGGCACTGGCGGAGGCTGACGACGGCTTCAAGTATGTGCTGAAATTCCGCGGTGCGGGCCACGGCACGAAGATGCTGGTGTCGGAGCTGCTGGGCGGTCTGATCGCCTCTCTGCTGGGGCTGAACATGCCGGAGCTGGTTTTTGCCACCCTCGATGAGGATTTCGGGCGCACCGAGGGGGATGAGGAGATACAGGATCTGCTGAAGGGAAGCAAAGGGTTGAATCTTGGGCTGCATTACCTGTCGGGAGCAATTGCCTACAACCCTTCCATGCAGATTGACCCTTTGCTGGCTTCCAAAATTGTCTGGCTCGATGCATTCACGACCAACATCGACCGTACGTTTAACAATACAAACCTGTTGTGGTGGCACCGTGAGTTGTGGATTATCGACAACGGCGCTTCGTTTTATTTCCATCACTCGTGGAACGATTTCGAAAAGCATGCCCTCAATCCGTTTCCTCACATAAAAGATCATGTATTGCTGCCCCAGGCATCGATGCTCGATGAGGCGAACGATTTCGCGCAAGACATTCTTACGGATGATCTGCTGGAGGAGATCACCACGCTCATTCCCGATGAGTGGCTCATGTGGAACCATACGCAGGCGACTCCCGGTGAGATCCGAAGGGTCTATCTCGACTTTTTGAAAACGCGATTGCGGCACTCCCGTAACTTTCTAAATACCGCAAAAGATGCAAGAGGATAAACTGTACCATTATGCCGTGATTCGACTGGTACCGAGGATTGAGCGGGAAGAGTTTTTCAATGTAGGGCTTATTCTCTTCTGTAAGAGAGAGCGTTATATACGGTTTGAATACCACCTCTGCCCCGAAAAATTCAGGCTGATGCATTCGGAAGCGACGTATGAGGATGTGATTGAAAATCTTGAAACACACAAACAGATTGCCCTCGGCAATCCGAAATGCGGCCCGATAGCACAATTGGATATTCCCGAACGGTTCCGCTGGCTGACTGCCACCCGCAGTTCCATCCTGCAGGCCTCCCCCACCCATCCGGGGAAAACGGCCGACCTGGATGCCACCTTCAACCGCCTTTTTGAAGAGTTGGTGAAATAGCAGGAGTGTAAATTACTTCCTACAGATGCTGAGATTGTCTAAATTCTTCTTTCTTCTTTCTTCTAATCATCTGTTTTGTGAGTTATTCTTATTCTTTTCTATGTATTCCCAAATGAGTCGTTTGACATAATTCTCAAGTTGTTTTTGCCTGAACTGGAACCACTCTTCGCGATATTCCGAATGATGAATGTATTCATTGAAAT
>WOYT01000077.1 GCA_011620695.1 Proteiniphilum sp. | reverse complement strand
GTAAGTTGGTAAGTTGGTAAGTTGGTAAGTTGGTAATATGGAAAATTCAGAAATCATACTCCTGAACATCAACGGGGAGGATAAACCGGGGCTGACCGCAGCTCTGACCGAGATTCTGGCAAAACATGGTGCTTTCATCCTTGACATAGGTCAGTCTGACATCCACCGCAACCTGTCGCTGGGCATCCTCTTCAAGTCGATGCACAACAACTCGGGCGAGATCATGAAAGACCTGCTCTTCAAAGCCTACGAGATGGATGTCAACATCCGGTTCACGCCCATCTCGGAAGAGCGCTACTCCAACTGGGTGAGCATGCAGGGCAAGAACCGCTATATCATCACCCTGTTGGGCAGGATCCTTACGGCCAAACAGATTGCAGCCGTCTCGCACATCATCGCAGAACAGAACCTCAACATCGATAACATTGTGCGGCTCACGGGACGCATCCCACTCGACGAGGAACAGCGCGCGCCCAAGTCCTGTGTCGAGCTTTCGGTACGAGGCACCCCGAACGATCGCCAGCAGATGCAACAATCGTTCCTGGAACTGTCGTCCGAGCTCAACTTCGACATCTCTTTCCAGGAAGAGAGCATGTTCCGCCGCATGAGGCGCCTTATCTGCTTCGACATGGACTCCACGCTGGTACAAACCGAGGTGATTGATGAGCTGGCCATAAGGGCCGGTGTGGGCGACCAGGTGAAAGCGATCACCGATTTGGCCATGCAGGGGGAGATCGACTTTGAGGAGAGCTTCCGGCGGCGGGTGAAGCTGCTCAAGGGTCTCGATGTATCGGTGATGCGTGAGATTGCTGAACAGCTACCCATCACCGAAGGGCTCGACCGGCTCATGAGGGTGTTGCAAAAAGTGGGGTTCAAGACAGCCATCCTCTCCGGAGGGTTCACCTACTTCGGTAATTACCTGAAAGAGAAGTATGGCTTCGACTACATGTATGCCAACGAGCTGGAGATTGAAAACGGCAAGCTCACCGGCAACTACGTGGGTGATGTGGTTGATGGAAAACGAAAAGCGGAACTGTTGCGACTGATCGCTCAGGTGGAGAAGATCGACCTGCGTCAGACAGTGGCGGTTGGTGATGGTGCCAACGACCTTCTGATGCTGGGCATCGCCGGTCTGGGCATCGCCTTTCATGCAAAACCCAAGGTGAAAAAGAACGCGAAGCAATCGCTTTCAACCGTCGGCATCGACGGGATTCTCTATTTCCTGGGGTACAAGGATTCAATGCTTGACAGCAGATTGCTGAACGGTTAACACGCTCATAAGACATTTTGGTATGGAATTTGTGGACAGATTGTTAAAACGCTTTGACGGCGACGCGGGACTTAAGAAACCAACCAGCGCGCTCGTCTGCTTCTCCTCTCCCAAAACGGGGAAGAAGATGGCACAGCTGATCTTTCAAGTGGCAATGACAAGATCAGAGGGATCATCGATCACCCTGCTCTACTTCATGAACCGGCGAGAGGAGGACCTTCCAGAGGAGGAGATCGCCATGTTACAGAGCAAGATCAGTACAGATTTCATGCCAAAGAGGGAGAAAGAGAAGATCACCCTGCGCACGTTCATCAGCGATGAGGCGGATCATATGGCACAAATCGGGAAGATGATCGATGAGCTGGGTTGCAACCTACTGGTAAGAGGCATTCGCAACGAGGAGCTAAACATCCGCCAGGTGGAACATTACAGCCGTCTCAGACGAGACCCCGCCAACCCGCTGCCGGCCATCCTGGCACAGTTTCCCGAGGAAGAAAGCTTGATCCTGCAGGAGCTTTCAGCAATGATGGAAAACAACAGGATTCCTACCGCTCTTTTTGTGGACAACGGCATGCAGCAGGCTTCCCGCATCTTCCTGCCCCTGCTCTGCAAATCAGATATCCACCTTTTCACCTATCTCTATCATCTGGTGCAACAGGAACAGACAGAGATCATGCTATGGGATGCCATCGGCATCATTAAGACTGAGCCAAAGCTTCAGAAGATCTATCAGTTCATCGAGAAGAAAAGCGACGGCAAGTTAGATCTCTGGAACAATGATCGCAAAATTGATGAGACGTTTATCCGGGAGCAGGACCTGATGATGATTGGTGTGGAGGGGTGGAGCAGGCTGACAAACACTCCCCTGCTCTGGAAAGAACAACTGCCTTCGCTGCTGATCATCAAAGACAACAACTTATAAGAGTGAGATTATGAATCAATCAGACACCGAAAAGAAACTGACGGTTATCCGCACACAGATATCGAACAGAGCGCTGAAAGAGGCCATCGAAGGCATCCGGGCACTCACTGCCGACTGGCAAAACTGGTCCCTTTCACAACAACTCAACGAGCTGGAGAACAACTATCGCTATATGCTCCACTACTTCCTGAAAGGCAACAAGGATCCGGAACAAAAAAACATCTATCGCAGGCTGATCCGCGATCTCTACAGTGTGGCAGACGACACGGCGAGTGAGTTGATGCTACGGGAGAGCTCCTCTCTCTTCTACGATAAAATGCGAACGATGCGGCTGCATACGCCCCGCAGTCTCGACGAACTGAGGGAGGAGATCGCACGCGAAAATGACACCTACTCATTTATCAGCCTGCTGGAGGAGGGCCCCGAAAAAGAGAGGCGGCTGCGTGAAAACAGAACTACCTATGAAAAGATGCTGCAGGAGCTATTCTACCACATCTTCGCCGCTCCCCGCGCCAATGCTGAAATGAGTGCTGAGCTCAATCGCTTCGTGCAGGATGAACGGATGCCCCTACAGGCCAAAGCACTCTTTGTCTCTGCCCTGACCATGAACCTGCTGCAACAGTTCGATGCAACCAAAGTGGAGCTGCTGCTTGATCTCAGCAGAGAGGCTGAGCCGGAGGTGGCTACCCGCGCCATTGTTGGCATCATCCCTCTCGTTCAGCTCTACAGTGAGCGGTGGCCTCTCTACCCGAGCATGGAGAGTCGTCTTCAGCTGCTCGCCGATGACAAGCTCTTCAGCAGACGTTTCATGACAGCTGTGACCGGTTATATTCAGGCCCATGAAACAGAAAAAATCACCCGGCGGCTGACGGAGGAAATTCTGCCGGAGATGATGAAACTGAGCCCAATGATCGGCAAGAAGATCCGTCTCGACGAGTGGATGGGTGAGAGTGGCCTGGATGAGAAGAACCCGGAGTGGCAGAAGCTATTGGATGAGACTGGCCTGAGTGATAAGTTGCAGGAATTCTCCAATTTGCAGATGGAGGGTGCCGACGTCTTTCACTCCACCTTCTCCAACCTGAAAAGTTACCCTTTCTTTCAGGAGATGAGCAACTGGTTCCTGCTTTTCGAGCCTCAACACAGCAGTCTCAGTGCCCTCTTCAGCGACAAGAGCGAAGGAATGTCGCTCATCGACACCATGACACGCAGCTCAATGATCTGCAGTTCTGATAAATACTCACTCTGTTTCAGCATGATGATGATGCCGGAGCAGTACCGTCGCATGATGATCTCCCAGCTGGGCGCAGAGGGAGAGGAGATGCAGAAGATGCAGGAGGAGGAAGAGATGACGCAACCCCATCGGAAGGAGGAGATCCTGATCAGTCAATACATCCGTGATCTCTATCGCTTCTTCAAACTCTTCCGGCGACACGACGAATTTGTGGATATCTTCAGCCTGCCGCTCAACTACCATGAGCTGGAGCCGATGGCCCCGGTGGTACGTCAGCCGGCACACCTGGAGAAGATTGCGCTCTATTACTTTGAAAAGAACAATTTCAGGGAAGCACTCGGCGCCTATAGCATGCTGGCCGACGAGGAAGATTGTAAAAGTGAGGTATGGCAAAAAATTGGCTATTGCCGGCAGATGCTGACCGACATCAGGGGGGCCGTGGATGCCTATCTCCATGCGGAGCTGCTGGATGATCAAAACAGCTGGGTGCTCCATCGCATCGCCAGCTGCTACAGGATATTGAAAGAACCGGAATCGGCCCTGACCTACTACCGCCGTCTGGAGCAGCTCCATCCCGACGACCTCAACATTCAGCTACAGATCGGGCACTGTCACCTGGAGCTGAAACAGTATGAAAAGGCACTCAACTACTACTTCAAGGTTGAGCTGCTGAACCAGGGCAATACCCGCGCCTGGCGATCCATTGCCTGGTGTGCCTTTCTCTCACGCAAGTTCGACCTGGCACACAATTATTACGAGCGAATACTGGAGCAGAAACCAAATGCGCATGATTACCTCAACGCGGGACATGTGGAGCTATGCCTGGGAAACAACGGCGAGGCGGTGAGACTTTACAGATTGTCGCAGGAACACGCGGGCAGCTTTGAGAGCTTCCGTGCCTTGCTGGAGGAGGATAAGGAGGAGCTGCAAGAAGCAGGTGTGGAGACTGCCATCCTGCCGATCATCCTCGACGGGATGCGTTACGGCAGTGATCTGTGACCTTTCAGCAGTTAACCGTTAACTCAACGGTACCACCCGTTCTTCAGGATCAGCTCGTAGGCCCTTTCCGGCACGAAAGCCCGCATATCTCTCCCCTCGCCGATGCTTTTGCGGATGAAAGAGGAGGAGATCTGCAGCAAAGGAGCATCAAGCAACCGCACCGTTTCCTGCAACGCTTCCGGGATCACCACCTCCTCTCCCGGGCGGGGGTAGATCAACAGCGGGTAAGTCTGTAGAAGCCGCTCAAACTCCTTCCATTGTGGCAGCTTGTTCCAGTTATCTGCACCAATCATCAGTGTGAACTGCTTATCGGGATGATGAGCCGAGAGCTGGTCGAGGGTATCGATCGTGTAGGAGGGACGTGGCAAGTAAAACTCCACATCCGATGCTTTCAGCTTGCTGTATGGTTCAAGGGCACTGGCAACCATCTCCAGCCGTTGATGGTCATCAAGCAGGTCATCCGCCTCTTTCAGCGGGTTGTGAGGTGATACCAGCAACCACACCTCATCGAGATGGGAGAACTCACAGACGTAAGAGGCCAGCATCAGATGACCTGCATGGATCGGGTTGAATGAACCGGAGAAGATGGCGATCTCCTTTGCAGGTTCACCCATCTTTTCTTTCTTTTTGTTGAGGGGACGCACTAACCGTTTTTCCTGAATAGGGAGATGATCCACAGCAACAGCACAGCGCCTATCAAAGCGGTTACAAAACTGGGGATCACGCCACTGCCGGCGCTGATACCAAGAAGACCAAAAACCCATCCTCCTATGACCGATCCGGCGATACCCACCAGTATGTTCACCAGCAGTCCGAATCCACCGCCTCTCATCAGTTTACCTGCAAGCCATCCGGCAATTGCTCCAATAATAATCCATCCTAACCAACTCATAAGCATTTGTTTTAAAAATGTGAATAATCCTGCTGACCGGGTAGCGGTCAGTCCCATTCAATAAACAGCAAGATTGGATAAATTGTTTAAAATTAATGATAAAACTGCCTCAACTCATCCGGCTCTTGTAATCATCGTAGGTGAAGCGTCGGTAGAGTTCGAAGCGATCGTCAAGGGTCCAGAGTCCGATGGAGGGATGCGTGACTCCATTGAAGAGGGTGCTTTTCACAATGGTGTAGTGAATCATATCTTCAAAGATGATGCGGTCGCCCACCTGCAGGGGAGCATCGAACGACCAGTCGCCCATGAAGTCGCCGCTCAGGCAACTGTTGCCACCCATGCGGTAGGTGGGCTTGCCTGTCACCGCCTCCTGATAAGCACCTCTGATGCGAGGCTTGTAGGGCATCTCCAGACAGTCGGGCATGTGACAGGCGAAAGAGACATTGAGCATGGCGGTCTTCACCCCCTGGTTTTCCACAATGTCGGTAACGCTGGCCACCAGCACACCGGTCTCCCAGGCAAAGGCACTGCCCGGCTCCAGGATGATCTCCAGGTGGGGGTAACGTTCTTTCAGTCCCTTGAGCAGCGCCACCAGGTGATCGGTATCGTAATCCTTGTGGGTCATCAGGTGTCCCCCACCCAGGTTGAGCCATTGGATCTGACCGAAGAGGTGACCAAACTTCTGCTCCACCACCTCCAGTGTCCGCTCCAGGTCGTAGGAGTTATTCTCACACAGGTTGTGCAGATGAAGCCCCGTAATCCCTTCGGGCAGATGCTCCCCTATCTGCTCAGCTGTGACACCCAGTCGCGAACCCGGCGCACTGGGATTGTAGAGGTCGGTCTCCACTACCGAGAAGCAGGGGTTGATGCGCAAACCACAACGGATATCCCTGCCGGATGCTTTCACCTGGGGGTAGAAACGCTCAAACTGCGTGAGGGAGTTAAAGGTGATGTGGCTGCTGTAACGGAGGAAAGTGGGGAACTCCTCATCGGTGTAGGATGGCGCATAGGTATGTGCCGGGCTTCCCATCTCCTCGAAAGCGAGCTGCGCCTCAGCCACCGAGCTGGCGGTGGAGTGACCAATGTACTCCCGGATGATGGGAAATGACTTCCAGAGGGCGAATGCCTTGAAAGCAAGAATGATGCTGACACCGGCACGATCCTGTACCGAGCGGATCAGCTCCAGGTTGCGACGCAACAGCCGCTCTTCCATCACATAACAGGGTGAGGGTATCTGAGTGAAATCGATCATGTTGTTTTCTATTCTTCTTCGGTCCGGTATGTTCCAATGTGCACTTTCTCCCAGGGCAACGACTCCAGATCGGCTGCCGGCCGCTCTTTCTCCTTGACACCGAAAGCAACCACGCAAAGCACCTCCAGCGGCATCGGGACACCCAGCAGATCGTTCATGTAATCACCTGCCGTCAGCCTGTCGGAATAGTAACGGTTGCGAACCTGCACCCAACAGCTGCCCAGTCCCAAATCCTCAGCCTGAAGCTGCATGTTGATGGCCGCAATGGAGCCATCCTCGATCCAGGCATCACTCACAAGAGGGTTGCCCAGCACCACCACTGCCAGTGCCGCCCCCGCGATCAGGCTGGCACTATTGGGCTTGCATTGCGAAAGCCGGGTGAGCATCTCCTTATCCTCTACCGCGATAAACTCCCATGAATGACCATTCTTTGAGGTGGGCGACAAGAGTGCCGCTTCCAGAATGGTACGTGTCTGGTCGGGCGTAAGCAGTTCATCGGTGAACTTGCGGATGCTGCGACGCCGCAGCAGGAGTTGTTGAAATGAATCCATCGTGTCACAATTTTGAGGCTACAATGATACAAAAAAAGAGCGAGATAACCATCACTCCGGCAGGACCTGCCATGAAAATGGCGGATCATCACACCGATATTGCTTTTGCAGTTTATCAACCTGGAGAAAGAAAAGTGAAGAGGCTGCGGATTTTTTTTGCCCAATTTGTTAAACATTTTAACCATATCATACGTTTCATTCTTTTAATCGATATCTGACAGCTGTTGGTGGGGTGCGATTCCCCAAAAAACTGCCGGCATTGTTGTTTGGTATCAGAAAAAATCATAGCTTTATCGCGTTTTCATAATCAAGATATCATCTCACTGAATAAGCACGCTGACCATAAGAAGTATATATCTGACAATATGCGAAATAGACAAATCACACAACTAATCTATAGAATATGAAGATTTATGAATATCAGGCAAAGGAGATGTTTGCCGACTACGGACTACCCGTGGACAAGAGCATTGTCTGTCGCTCGGTGGAGGATGCGGTGAAGGCTTACGGGCAACTGGATGTACAGAAAGTGATCGTGAAAGCACAGGTATATACCGGCGGCAGAGGGAAGGCAGGAGGCGTGAAGCTGGCCAATGGTGAAGCGGAGCTGCGCAAACATGCGGCCGACATACTGGGAATGGATATCAAAGGTTTTACCGTGGACCGTATCCTGGTGGGCCAGGCAGTGAACATCGACAAGGAGTACTATGTCAGCTACGTGATCGATCGCAGCAGCAAGGCAGCCATCCTGATGGTGAGCCGCGAGGGGGGCATGGATATTGAAGAGGTGGCACGCACTTCGCCAGAGAAGATCCACAAGTTCGTGATCGACCCCTCCATCGGAGTGCCGGACTACCTGGCCCGGGAGGCGGCTTTCAAGCTGTTCGACGACATCACGCAGGTGCGCAAGGCAGTGCCGGTTTTCCAGAAGCTCTATAAGCTATTGATAGAAACCGATGCCTCGCTGGCCGAGATCAACCCGCTGGTCCTTACCAGTGAGGGAGAGATCATGGCGATCGATGCCAAGATGACCTTCGACGACAACGCGCTCTACCGTCATCCCAGGATCGCTGCACTGAACGAGCCCAACGAAGAGGAGAAGAAAGAGCAGAGTGCCAAGAGCAAGGGGTTCAGCTACGTGCATCTGGGTGGCGATATTGGTTGCATGGTGAACGGTGCCGGTCTGGCGATGGCTACCATGGACATGATCAAGCTCTACGGCGGCAATCCTGCCAACTTCCTCGATATCGGCGGCAGCTCGAACCCCACCAAGGTGATTGAAGCGATGAAGCTGTTGCTGGGCGACAGGAACGTGAAGGTGGTGCTGATCAACATATTTGGCGGCATCACCCGCTGCGACGATGTGGCAAAGGGTCTGTTGGAGGCATTCCATCAAATCAAGACCGAGGTACCCATTGTGATCCGCCTCACCGGCACCAATGAGAAAGAGGGACGTGCCCTGCTGCAGGGCACCCATTTCCATGTAGCCGAAACCATGGGTGAAGCCACGCAGATGGCAGTGAAATTATCGAAATAACAAACAGACCGAACAAATCAGAGATTATGAGTATATTGATAGACAAGAATAGCCGGTTGATCGTACAGGGTATCACCGGTCGCGACGGAAGATTCCACGCCTCCAAGATGAAAGCTTATGGCACCAACGTGGTGGGGGGCACCTCTCCCGGTAAGGGAGGAGAGCTGGCCGACGGCATTCCGGTTTTTAACACGATGCGGGAAGCGGTGAAAGAGACCGCTGCCGACACCTCGGTCATCTTTGTACCGGCACCCTTTGCGAAGGATGCGATGATGGAAGCTGCCGATGCAGGCATCAGGCTGATTGTCTGCATTACGGAAGGTGTACCCACGCTCGATGTGGTGGAAGCCTACAGCTACATCCGACGCAAAGGAGCCAACCTGATCGGGCCCAACTGCCCGGGGCTGATCTCTCCGGGCAAGAGCCTGGTGGGCATCATGCCCTCCATGATCTTCAGGGAGGGAAGCACAGGGGTGATCAGCCGCAGCGGAACGCTCACCTATGAGGTGGTTTATAATCTCACCGAAAACGGGATGGGACAATCCACCGCCGTGGGCGTGGGAGGTGATCCTGTTGTGGGACTCTATTACAGGGAACTGCTGGAGATGTTCGAGAAGGATCCGGAGACCGACTCCATCGCGCTCATCGGCGAGATTGGCGGCGACGCGGAGGAGCGTGCAGCCGAATACATCCGGGATCATGTCACCAAGCCGGTGGCCGTCTTCATTGCCGGACAGCAGGCGCCCCCGGGCAAGCAGATGGGCCATGCCGGCGCCATCATCGCCAGCGGCTCGGGCACGGCAGCCGAGAAGATCGCTGCCTTCGAAGCGGTCGGCGTGCCGGTTGCCAGGGAGCCGAGCCAGATACCGGCACTGTTGAAAGGGAGGAGATAAATTTGTAAGAAAGACAGGAATCGATAAAAGCGGGTTTTCACCCGCTTTATTT